>NZ_JAPSIW010000716.1 GCF_031178505.1 Streptomyces sp.
GGACGCCGAGGTGGCGTCCGGCCGGGGGGAGAGGACCGGGGACGGGAACCGGTAGCGGGAGCGCGGGGGCGAGGGCGCGGGGCGCGGGGCGGTACCGGGCCGGGGCCGCCCGGGTCAGAGGACCGCGCCGGTGACCCGCTCGCTCTCCACGCGCTTCTCCAGGGCCTCCGGCGGCAGCCGGTCCAGGTTCCGGCAGAGGACGACGGACCCGCCGGCCGCGAGCGGCGCGTACAGACCCGTCGAGAGCCCCTCCCAGCCGTCGTACGCAAGCCCCGACAGGACCCGTGACCCGGGGCCGAGGCCCTGCGCCGCCGCGTCCGTACGGGCCTGTTCGACGAGCTGCGCGCCGGTGCGCTCCACCCCGTCCACGACGAGGGCCGGCGCGTCCGGATCCACCGGTACGAAGGGGGCGAAGCGGTCGCCCTGGCTCGGCACCTCGACCGCGTAGTCCGCGTACCCGGCGGGCGCCGTCGGGAAGCGGCGGCCCAGCGGCGCGAGCGAGAGCGCGACGCGCTCCCCGGAGCAGGCCAGACCCGCCTCCAGCGCGTCCGGCCCCGCGACCACCAGGTCGGCCGCCGCCGGATCACCGCCCACCTCCGCGATCACCCCCACGGACGAGCACGCCAGCAGCCAGACGGCCGTCTGCCAGTGCGCCGGCAGGAGCAGCGCCAGGCGGTCGCCCGGCTCGGCGGACAGCTCG
The DNA here is from genome assembly GCF_031178505.1 of Streptomyces sp. Taxonomy (GTDB): domain Bacteria; phylum Actinomycetota; class Actinomycetes; order Streptomycetales; family Streptomycetaceae; genus Streptomyces; species Streptomyces gulbargensis. Next base: position 701 of record NZ_JAPSIW010000716.1, read on the forward strand.
CCCTGGAGCAGGTTCGCGGTCTTGGCCACCCAATTGGCGAAGGTGGCGACGGACAATTCCACGCGCTCACCGGTGGCGTCGTCGTAGAACGTGACGAAGGGGCGCGCCGGGTCCGCGGCAAGCGCGGATCGCAGCAGGTCGGCGGGGGTACGGTCGCTGGCGTTCACGCCGGACAGCGTACGGCGGACGGGTGCACGGCGTCCGCCGTCCCGGTGACATCGTCCACCGGAACGGCGGACACCGGGACCGGTTTCCGGTTCGAATCCCGGCGAGCGGGACGGTCGCCCCGTACGCACGATCGGCCTATGCGTGTCTCACTCGCCTCCCCGATCGCCCTCACCTGCGCGGCGGTGCTCGCCCTGCCGCTTCCGCTCGCCGCTCCCGCGGCGGCCACGGCGCCACCGGCGGCCTCCGCGCTCCCACCGGCCCCCGACGACCTGCCGGGCTCCACCCAGTCCCTGCCCCTCACCCCCCTGGGCGGTTCCTCGCGGGCCTTCGGGGACGGGTCGGCCCGCCCGGCCGACCAGGGGCTCACCCGGCGCGACGTACGGCCGTTCTCGCTCCTCGGCGTCGTCTGGGACGACCCTCGCGCCGCCCTCCACGGCACCGTCCAGGTCCGCACCCGCGCCACCGGCGGCGACGTCTGGTCGGACTGGCAGGACGTCGAGACCCACACCGACCAGCACGGCGCCGACCCGGACAGCGCGGAGGGCGCCTCCGGAGCGCGCCGCGGTGCCACGGCCCCCCTGTGGGTCGGGGACTCCGACGGCGTCGAGATCCGGGTACGGGCCGAGAACGGCGTCCCCTCCCTGCCCGCCGGACTGCGCCTGGAACTGATCGACCCGGGCGAGGCCCCGGGCGGCACCACCCGCGCGGCCGCCGAGGCCGCCGGCCTGAGCGCGCCGGAGGCCGCGGCGACCAGCGCCAACGCGGAACTGGCCCCCTACGGCTCGGCCTGGATCCCGGCGCTGACCAAGGCGGAGACGGAGCGCGGCACCGTCCGCACCGCGCCGGTCCAGGCCGCGAAGGCGAAGAAGCCGTACATCGGGCCGCGCCCGAAGATCGTCACCCGCAAGGGCTGGGGCGCCGACGAACGCATCCGCGAGAAGGGCTTCGTCTACACCAAGACGATCAAGGCGGCCTTCGTCCACCACAGCGCCACCGGCAACAACTACACCTGCGGCCAGGCCCCGTCCGTCCTGCGCGGCATCTACCGCTACCACGTGCTGAGCAGCGGATGGCGCGACGTCGGGTACAACTTCGCCATCGACAAGTGCGGCACCATCTACGAGGGCCGCGCGGGCGGGGTCGCCAAGCCGGTGCTCGGCGCGCACACCCTCGGCTTCAACACCAACAGCATGGGCATCGCCGTCCTCGGCTCCTACGGCAGCAGCACCCCGCCGGCCGCCGTCGTCACCTCCGTCGCCCGCCTGACCGCCTGGAAGCTCGGCCTCCACGGCATCAACCCCAAGGGCACGGTGACCCTCGTCTCGGGCGGCGGCAACCTGTACGCCAAGGGCAAGAAGGTGAAGTTCCACGCCATCGCGGGTCACCGCGACGGTTACCGCACGGACTGCCCCGGCACCCGCCTCTACGGCAAACTCCCCACCACCCGCACCTCCTCGGCCAAGTACCAGGGCCGCTGACCGGGCGGGGGCCCGCTCCTGGGCGGGCCCCCGCCCCGGCCGCCGTCCGTCCCGGAAGCATCCGCCCCCGACTACCCTCGTACCCATGTCCGGCCGCTTCGCCCCCCGCGCCCCCCTCACGACCGTCCCCACCCGGCCGGACCTCCTCCTCACCCTCTCCCCGCTCCGCCGCGGCCCCCACGACCCCACCTTCCGCACCACCCCCGACGGCTCCGTCTGGCGCGCCAGCCGTACCCCCGAGGGCCCCGGCACCCTCCGGGTCGCCGCCCGCGGGGGAGAGGTGGAGGCCGAGGCCTGGGGCCCGGGCGCCGACTGGCTCCTCGCGCGGCTGCCCGCGCTGCTCGGCGCCGACGACGACCCCACCGCCTTCGTCCCCCGGCACAAGCTGCTCCTCGCGGCCCACCGCCGCCGCGGGGGGCTCCGCCTCACCCGCACCGGCCTGGTCCTGGAGTCGCTGATCCCGTCGATCCTGGAGCAGAAGGTCACGGCGGACGAGGCGTACGGCTCCTGGCGCCGGCTCGTCCGGCGGTTCGGCGAACCGGCCCCCGGCCCCGCCCCCGACGGCATGCACGTGATGCCGGACGCCCGCACGTGGGCGATGATCCCGTCCTGGGAGTGGCACCGCGCCAACGTGGACGGCAAGCGGTCGGCCACGATCGTGCGGGCGGCCCGGGTCGCGCCGCGCCTGGAGGAAGCGGCGCGCATGGCACCGCGGGAGGCCCGCCGCCGCCTCGAACTGGTTCCCGGCATCGGCCCGTGGACCAGCGCCGAGACGATCCAGCGCAGCAACGGCGCCCCCGACGAGGTCACCACCGGTGACCTCCACCTGCCCGGCATCATCGGCTGGGCGCTCGCGGGCGACCGGTCGGCGGACGACGCGGCCATGCTGGAGCTCCTGGCCCCCTACGCGGGCCAGCGCCACCGCGCCGCGCGCCTGATCCTCCTCAGCGGCCAGGTCCCGCCCCGCCGCGCCCCGCGCCTGGCCCCGAACGACATCAGGGCCCTCTGACGCCGGGGACGGCCACGCCCCGGCCGAGGCGCCGAACGGCCGTACCTTCCCGGTTCACCGCCTGCCGTTCACCGCACCGCGATGAACGTCTCCGCCGCCCTCGCCGCGCGTTCCTTCGGCGCCGACGCCGGGTGGCCGATCGCCACCGCGCCCATCGGGTCCCAGTCCTCGGGGAGTCCGAGGACCTCCC
>NZ_JAPSIW010000717.1 GCF_031178505.1 Streptomyces sp.
CCAATCGCCACTCAACGGACGGCCGAAATACATGCCTGGTCAGACCCCGTCCCGACACGACCGGGTGAAGTTGTGCGGCATCAGATTGACGTCGCGAGCCGGTCGCAGATCAGGTGGATCCTCGGTCTGAGCTCGTCACAGTTGATCGGATCCGGTCGCGTCCGATCGCCTCCAGGAACCGATCGGGCCGTCAGGAGTGGCCTCTAAGGTGAGGGCATGCAGTTCCAGCAGCTCCTCTACTTCGTCGCCGTGGCCGAGACCCGGCACTTCACCCGGGCCGCGGAACGGGTGCACGTCTCGCAGCCCTCGCTGTCGCAGCAGATCAAGGCGCTGGAGCAGGAGCTGGGTGCCGAGCTGTTCAGCCGGGCCCGGGGGAACATCGCGCTCACCGAGGCGGGCGAGGCGCTGCTGCCGCTCGCCCGCAGGATCCTCGCCGACACCGACACGGCGCGCACCGAGGTGCAGGAGCTGGTCCAGCTCAAGCGGGGCAGGGTACGGCTCGGGGCGACGCCGAGTCTCTGCACCGGTCTGCTGCCGGACGTACTGCGCGCCTTCCACGACCTGCATCCCGGCATCAAGATCATGATCGAGGAGGGCGGCTCGCACGATCTCGTACGGGAGCTGGCGCGCGGCGCGCTCGACCTGGCACTCGTGGTGCTGCCGCTGCCCTCGCCGTCACCGGCCCTGACGACGGTGGAGCTGCTCCGGGAGGATCTGGTGGTGGTCTCCTCCGCCTCGGCTCCGGCGCCGCGCCGGCCGGTGCGGATCACCGATCTGCGCGATCAGCCGCTGGTGATGTTCCGGCACGGCTACGACCTGCGGGAGCTGACGGTGTCGGCCTGCCGGGCGGAGGGGTTCGAGCCGGCGTTCACGGTGGAGGGCGGGGAGCTGGACGCGGTGCTCGGGTTCGTGCGGGCGGGGCTCGGGATGGCCGTGGTGCCCGCGATGGTCGCCTCGCGGGCGGGCCGGGACCTGCGGGTGACGGCGCTGGCCCGCCCGGGTCTGCGCCGTACGATCGCGCTGGCCCACCGCAGTGACGTGGCGCCCCCGCGGGCCGCCCGTGAGCTGCAGAAGCTGCTGCTGCACCGGAGGTGAGCCGAGCCCCGGCCCGCCGGGGGGCCGGGGGCCGGGGCTCGGCTCAGACGGCGTCCGCCAGGAGCAGGGTGTGGATGCGGTCGGGGGCGCCGGGCCGGGCGTAGTACCAGCCCTGGGCGGTGTCGCAGCCGAGCTCGCGGAGCCGGCGGGCCTGGGCGCCGGTCTCGACGCCCTCGACGGTGACCGCGAGTTCGAGGCTGTGGGCGAGGGAGACGATGCCCTCCACGATCTTCAGGTCGACGGGGTCGACCGGGTGCTGCTGCATGCCCCGGGTGAAGGACCGGTCGAGCTTGAGGACGCTCACCGGGAGGCGGCGCAGGTTGGCGAGGTTGGAGTAGCCGGTGCCGAAGTCGTCGAGCGCGATGTCGACGCCCATCTCGGCGAGCTGCCGCAGCGGCTTGAGCAGGTCCTCGTCGGCGCCGATCAGCGCCGACTCCGTGACCTCCAGGCAGAGCGCGCCGGGTTCGAGGCCGGAGCGTTCCAGGACGTCGACGGTGTCGGCGACGAGCCGGGGGTGGTGCAGCTGGGTCGGCGACAGGTTGACGTTGATGCGCAGGGGGCCGCCGTCGGCGTGCCGGGACCGCCAGAAGCGGGCCTGGCGCACCGCTTCCTGCAGCACCCACCGGCCGAGGGGCACGATGAGGCCGGTGTCCTCGGCGAGGGGGATGAAGCGGTCGGGTCCGAGCACGCCGTGCTGCGGATGGCACCACCGGACGAGTGCCTCGGCGCCGTGCACGCTGCCGTCGCCGAGGTGGACGAGGGGCTGGTACTCGATGAAGAACTCGCCGCGCTCGAGGGCGGCGGGCAGGGCCGTGGTGAGGCCGTGCCGGGTGATGGCGCGGGCGTCGGCCTCGGGGTCGGCGAGTTCGAAGCGGTTGCCGCCCGCGGACTTGGCCCGGTACATGGTGATGTCGGCGCTGCGCAGCACCTCGGCGGGGGTCCGCTCGCCCGCCGGGCCCTCGACGACGCCGACGCTGCCTCGGACGGTCAGCTCGCGGCCCTCGATCCGCAGCGGCGCGGCGAGGGCGCCGAGCATGCGGTCGGCGAGTTCGGTGACGTCCCGCCGGCCGTCGGCGCCGGTGGTGAGGGCGACGAACTCGTCCCCGCCGAGGCGGGCCACCATCTCGTGGGGGCCGGTGACGCAGCTCTGGAGCCGGTCGGCGACCTCCACGAGGAGGCGGTCGCCGGCGGAGTGGCCGAGGCTGTCGTTGATGACCTTGAAGCCGTCGAGGTCGAGGTAGCAGAGGCCGAACCGGGCGTTCTCGCCGGGGGCGAGCGCCTTCTCCAGGCGTTCGAAGAAGAGGGTCCGGTTGGGGAGCCCGGTGAGGGCGTCGTGGGTGGCCTCGTACCGCAGCCGCAGATGGAGCAGACGGCGTTCGGTGGTGTCCTCCAGGAGCGCCAGCTGGTACTGGGGGCGGCCTTCGGCGTCCCGGAGGAGCGAGACGGTGAGGTTGGTCCAGAGAACCGTTCCGTCACCGCGGTAGTACGGCTTCTCGACCCGGTAGTGCTCCCGCTCGCCGCGGACGAGCTCCTCGTAGAGCTTCCAGACGTGCGGGCCGTCCTCGGGGTGGACCCACTCGCTGACGTTCCGGCTGCGGACCTGGCCCTCCATGCCGCCGAACATGCGGGTGAGGGTCTCGTTGACCTCCAGGACGTTGCCGTCGAGGTCGGCGATCCCGATGCCGACGGCGGCCCCGTCGAAGACGGCCCGGAAGCGGGACTCGGTGGCGTGCAGGGCGAGTTCCGCGGCGCTGCGGGCGGAGAGGGCGGACTGGGCGATGGCCTCCTGCTCGGTACGGGTCCGCTCGCGCAGGGCCTGGGCGTAGCCGGTGGCCATGGCGTGCTGGAGCCGGGAGCAGCGGGCCCGCAGTTCCTCGGCCGGGAGGTCCGACTCCGCCCCGCAGTAGAGCACCAGATAGCTGTCGACGACACCGAGGCTGCGGCCGAGGGCGTCGGGGTCGGTGCAGTGGGCCTCCACCAGGGCCGCGCCGGTCCGCTGGGCCGGGGCCGTGTCGAAGGGCCGGGCGTGCAGGGCGTCGTACAGGGCGCGGGCGAGGGGCAGCAGGTGTCCCTCGAACTCGGCGCGGGTGAGCGAGGTGGCGGTCACCGGGAAGATCGCCCGGCTCCAGATGGTGGCGAACCGCCTGAGTCTGTCCTCCGGGCCGTCGGCTTCGGCGCCGGACGGCTGCGACGGCACCTTCACGCCTTGCGCCCCACGCCCGCGAAGCCGGAGAACGCGTAGGGGTCCTCCTCCTCGACCGGGCCGTCCGGCCGCCAGTGGGGCATCGGGACCAGGCCGGGTTCGAGGAGCTCGGTGCCTTCGAAGAAGCGGGTGATCTCGGGCCCGGAGCGCATGACGAGCGGGTTGCGGATGTTCCGGTAGACGCCGACGGTGCCGCTCGCCTGCTCCTCGGTGAGCGGGATGCCCTCGTAGGAGGCGTGGGTGA
>NZ_JAPSIW010000098.1 GCF_031178505.1 Streptomyces sp.
AGCCGGGGACGGCGCCCCCGGCGCGCCCGAGGGCCCCCCCGGGCAACGGCAGCGCGTCGTACCAGTCGCCGCCCCCGCGCGGACCGGTGCGATGCCGGGCCGCGAGCCGGACGCCGGGGACGCGCGGGAGGCGGCTGGGGAGGAGTTCCCCGGCGACGGTGGTGAGGTCGGCGCGGGCCCGTTCGACCTGGAGGAGGCGGGCGAGGTGCTCGGTGGCGAAGCGGGCGTAGAGGCCGATGAGGTGCCGCTGGCGTTCGGTGGGTTCGGCGGGCTCGTCGTAGAGCCAGACGGCGGCACCGAGCCGGCCGGCCTCCTCGGTGGCGAGGGGGAGGGCGTAACTGGCGGCGTAGCCGAGCCGGGCGGCGACCTCGCGGTGGCGCGGGTCGAGGCCCTCTTCCGCGCGGACGTCGGGGACGGCGATCGGGTCGGGCACGGCCGGGTGGCGGCCGCGGCGCCCGGCGAGCCCGTCGGGAGCCCCGGCTCCTCCGGCTTCCCGGGCTCCTGGGGTTCCTTCGAGTCCTTCGAGTCCTTCGAGGAGGCGCCCGTAGCCGGTCACGTGCCGGGGGAGGGTCTCGATGGTGCCGAGGTCGGCGTGGGCGAGGCCGAGGCCGATGGTGGTGGCGGGGCCGAGGCCGTCGGCGGGCTCGAGGACGGCCATGCCGCGGCGGGCGCCGACGAGCGCGGCGCCGGCGGTCAGCAGTTCGCGCAGGGCCCCGTCGAGGGAGGCGGTCTTGATGAGGCGCTCGGTGAGTTCGTGGAGGGTGGTGAGGTCGGAGACCCAGCCGGCCAGGCGGTCCTGGATCAGCAGGCCGGGGGCGGGGACCTGCGGCCCGTCGGCCCGGTCGGCGGTGGTCCGGGAGGCGGGATCGGCCGGGCGGTCGTGGCCGGTGGACGCGGCCGTGGCGGGCGCCCCGGGGAGGGGGGCCGCAGTGTGCGGGGGAGCGGGAATCGTGGGATCGATTCCGGCCACTTTCGGCACGTGTGGGGTGCTCATCTCGGTCGGCTTTCCGACCGGTGCGTTTGACGCCATAGCATCGCAAACCCCCAGGAGATTCTGCTGATTCTGCGCCGCTCGATGTCTCCACATGTACACGCACCCGAGGAGCGATGTCCAGCATTGTCCCCATGGGACTTGTGGTGTCCGTGAGGTTGTGCAGAAGGGTTGAACTGGCGGCGAACTTGGCCGAAAATTGCCCCCGGTGTGCACCTTTTGCGGTCGACTGGCGTCGTTTCACAGCGCGTCATCCCGAACGTCCTGGGTACGTAATCGGTGACAGGCAGGGGCAGTTGAACGTGCCCCGGAGCGAGATGCGGAAGCCCGGCGTCCCGTACGCCGCAGGCCGCGGTCCGTCACCGAGTGGCGGGGAACTGTTCCGAACCGGGTCCGTCCCGGCTCCGACCGGCTTCGGTCCGGCCGGCCCCGCTCCGACGCGGGGCGGCGCACCGCCGTCCTTGTACGCGCTGATACGCACGGTGAAGTGATCTGCACGTGTTGTGATGTGGATTCGGCGTTCAACGGAAAGGAACGAGCGCTCATGCGCGAGATCCTCGGAAGGCGACGCAGGCTCCGGTTCCGGCGCAAGGGAAGGACCGCCCGGCTCGATGCCGCGGTCACCTTCGCGGTCGAGTGGGACTGGCCCGTCCTGCCGGGCGTGGGACTGAGCTCGACGACGACCCGTACGACCACGGGGGCGGTGTGCGCCTGCCCCGACCCCGCCTGCGCGGTGCCCGGCGCGCACCCCTACGACCCCGGGCTCCTCGCGGCGACCACCGACGAGCGGATGATCCGCTGGTGGTGGACCCGCCGCCCGGAGGCGCCGGTCATCCTCGCCACCGGCGGCCGCGCGCCCTGCGCGGTGAGCCTCCCGGCCGCGGCGGGCGCGCGGGCCCTCGCCGCGCTCGACGCGATGGGGATCCGGCTCGGCCCGGTGGTGGCGACCCCGACCCGGTGGTCGATCCTCGTCGCCCCGTACGGTCTCGAACGGCTCGGCGAGCTGCTCCACGCGAAGGACAGCGTGCCGAGCTCGCTGCGCTTCCACGGCGAGGGCGGCTACCTGCTGCTCCCGCCTTCGGTCGCCGGGACCGGGCAGGTGAGCTGGGAGCGGGCCCCGCTCGCCGGATCGGCGCGGCCGTGGCTGCCCGACGTGGAGGCGGTGGTCGACGCCCTGGTCGAGGCGAGCACGAGCGCGCCGGACGGCGGCAGCCGCCTCGCGTACTGACCCTTTCGCCCGCGGCCCGGTCCTCCCCGGTCGCCTTCTCCCGCCCCTCCTCCCCGTCCGCCCCTCCTGATCCTTCCCCCGGTCCTTTCTCCGGCCCTTCGCCGAGCCGGCCGCTCGGGGCCCGCGTCCCCCGGCCGCGGTTCACCCGAACGGGTGCGGTGGGGCCCGGCGCGTACGGGAAACGGGTGTGCGGCCCGCCGGATGTCCGGCGGGCGCCGCTATGTTCACCCCACCGTCCGGGATCCCCGGCCGCCGTACGACTCCAGGAGCAGGTGGGCCGCATGCGTCCGGTGAACCTCCGATGAACCTCCGCGTGGCCGCGCTCGCGGCCGCCGTCACCGCCGCCGTCCTGCTCCCGCTCGCCGCCTCGGCGGGCGGTCCCGGCACGGGGAAGGGCGCGGGAGCGGCGGGTGCGGACGCCACCGCGCCGCCCGGGGGCCTGCTGGGTGGCCTGGGCCTCGGCCCCGGGCCCCGCACCACCGGGGACGCGCCGGCCGGGACGGCCCCGACCCGTACCCCCACCGCCCCACCTGTCCCACCCAGCCCTCCCGCCCCCGCCCCCGGGGGCTCCGCGTCCGCCGGCCCCCTACCCGAGCGGATCGCGCGATGCGGGCCGGAACTCGCCTCTCCGGAGGGCGTCGAGGCGCAGACCTGCGTCCTCGCGGAGGGCGCCGACACCTGGGGGCGTACGTACTACCGCAATGCCACGGGCCGGGAACTCGACGCCTATCTCACCCTGATGGCACCCGGCGGACGGACCGTTCAGGTCCGCTGTCACGTCGCCGCCGAGGATGAACCCGGGCGCTGCGAAACGCCCCGGGAACGCGGGAGTGAGGGGCTCACGGCCTATACGGCGGTGGCGGAATTCGCAGGCGCGGGCGAGAAGGGCGCGGGTGCGGAGGGGGCTGGTCCGCTTCTGCTGCGCTCGGGCAGCAACACGGCGGACGGCGAAGGAAGTTGAGCGTCGAACACCTCCGGGCGGGCGGAGGCGGACATGGAAAGGCCCGATCGCTGGCGACGGGGGATGCACCAGCGACCGGGCTTCCAGAACGGTAACAAGAGATCTGCCGTTCGCAAATTCGATCTCGGTTATTCGGACAGGGATTTACCTGCCCGTAGGCCGGGTTGTGGTGGAAGTCACCGACCGGTCGGTCTGCCGGTGACTCATACCACCCGGGGTATCAGCTGAGAGTCACCTGACGGTTCGTGAGGCCGCCGCGCGCCCGCCGCTCCTCCGCCGTCAGCGGGGCGTCCGAGGCGAGCGCCCCGGCGAGCCGCTCGGCGAACTCGGCGGCCGGCTTCTCGCACTCCTCCGCCGTCATCGAGGTCGGCAGGTCCCACACCGGAACCATCAGGCCGTGGGCGCGGAACGACCCCACGAGACGGGTGTCCTGGCCGAGGGTGGTCCCACCGGCGGCCTGGAGGCGGGCCAGCGCGTCCAGGAGCTTCTCCTCGGGGTGCGGCATGACCCAGCGCAGGTGGTTCTTGTCCGGGGTCTCGCACCAGTACGCGGCGTCCACGCTCGTGAGCTTGACGGTCGGGATCGCCGCGGCGTTGGCCCGCTCCAGCGAGGCCGCGACCTCCGGATCGGCAGCGTCGGCCGACTGCGGGACCCAGAACTCGAAGCCCGGGTGGACCTCCGGCACGAACGCGCCCTCGGGGTCGAGCAGATCCTGCAGCCGCGGGCCCTCGGCCGGCACCCGGCGCGGCGGGACCGGGTTGCCCGGCTCGGTCTCCAGGGCGCGCTGGAGCGTGTCGGCCAGGTCGCGCGCCAGGTCACCGGAGGAGGACTCGTTCTGCAGGCCCAGCAGGACCGAACCGTCGTCGCGGCGCAGCGCCGGCCAGGCCATCGGCAGCACCGTCGCGAGCGTCACGGACGGCACGCCCTCGGGCAGCCCGCCCTTCAGGGTGAGCGGCACGGTGGCGGCGGGCACGAGTTCGCGCAGGGCGACCCAGTCGCACTCGCCGGGCAGGCCCTCGAAGGGGCGCTGGACGTGCTCGGTCACGGCGTGCGCGGCCTCCCGGCCGTGACAGGCCTTGTAACGGCGGCCCGAACCGCACGGGCACGGCTCCCGCGCGCCGACGACGGGGATCTCCCCGCTCGTGACCTGTGCCTGGCCGGTCCTGCCGGCCTTCGTCTGGGGGCGCTTCTTGGCCATGGTGGGGCTGTCTCCCGATCGCGGCGGTGCTGTGTCGGGCGCGAGCCTAGCCGCCCCGGCCACCGGGACCCCTCATCCGGGCCGTCGCCCGGCCCGTACGCGTACGCCTGTTCCCCGCCTCTCGGCGGGGTGCGGTGCGAGCACCGGACGCCCTCTGGCGGCCGGCTTCCCCGCTCCGGCCGGGACGGGCCCGGCCGGAGCGGCGAAGGGGCCGGTCAGTCCAGGTCGTCGTACGCGTCCAGGAAGCCGAGGGCGGGGCCTTGGCCGCCGACGACCCGGGTCGCGAAGTCCTCACGGCGGTGTCCCTCGGTGACCACCGCCCAGACGGTCACCTCACCCGTGGCACTGTCGCGTACGCCCCAGTCCTGGGCGAGGGCCCCGATGATGTTCAGGCCGCGGCCGCCGTGCGCGGTGACCGAGGGCTTCGAAGGCACAGGGCGTGTGGGACCACCGCCGTCCGTCACCTCGACGACCAGACCGCCCGACGGATCGAGCCGCCAGGCCGCGAGCACGTCCCCGTCGCCCCGGTCCCCCCGGCCCAGTGGTCTGCCGTGCCGGCAGGCATTGCTGAGAAGTTCGGAAAGGATCAGTACCGCGTCGTCGACGACCGTTTCGGACACCCCGCTGCGGTACAGCTCGTCCCGCATCCGGTGCCGTGCCTCACCCACGCCCGCAGGGCCATGGGGTACGGCCATGCTCGACGACGTGGGCACCTCCTGTGCCACCACCAACGCCACCCCCGAGACCTCCTTTGCCCCACGCCACGGTGTGGATGCCCCAATGGCATGGGCCGGAAACCGACTATTCCGCGTGTGATGAGGCACTCGTGACGATCGCGTACGTCCCGAACGCGCCGGTGCACTCCCCGTAAGCCCCGTGACGGGTGGGGTCAGGGGTTACGGGAGAGGCGGTACGGACCCGGCGGCGGCGCCCCGCTCACGGCGGGAACGGGCCGCCGCTCGGACCCCGGAGGGGCCGCGGCCCACGACGGGGGACGGGATCCGGCTCAGGCGCCGGAGGGACCGCGGCTTCCGCTCCGGCCGAGTTGGGCGAGCACCTGCTTGGGGCGGTTGGTGATGATGGCGTCGACGCCGAGCCGGACGCACAGTTCGACGTCCTCGGGCTCGTCCACCGTCCACACGTGCACCTGGTGACCGGCTTTCTGGAGGCGGAGGATCACCGCCGGATGGTGCCGGACGATCCGGATCGAGGGCCCCGCGATCCGCGCGCCCGCCGGGAGGCGCCCGTCGCGCAGGCGGGGGGAGACGAACTGGGAGAGCGAGACCGTCGGCAGGGTCGGCGAGGCCGCGGCGATCCGGTGGAGCGAGCGGGGCGAGAAGCTCATGACCCGGACCGGCGAGTCGTCGGCGGAGTCCGGCGCGTCCAGACCGAACCGCTTCAGGAGCTGGAGCAGCCGCTCCTCGACCTGGCCCGCCCAGCGGGTCGGGTGCTTGGTCTCGATGGCGAGTTCGACCCGGCGCCCGGCGTCGGAGACCAGCTCCAGGAGGCGCTCGAGGGTCAGGACGGAGGTGTAGCCGGGGTCGCCCCAGTCGGGGCTCTCGCCGACCTCGTCGCGTTCCTTCCAGGCGCCGAAGTCGAGCGCCGCGAGGTCGGCGAGTTCGAGACCGGAGACGGCGCCGCGGCCGTTGGACGTACGGTTGACGCGCCGGTCGTGGACGCAGACGAGATGGCCGTCGGCGGTGAGCCGGACGTCGCACTCCAGGGCGTCGGCGCCGTCCTCGATCGCCTTCACATAGGCGGCCAGGGTGTGTTCCGGTGCGTCCTCGGACGCCCCGCGGTGGGCGACGACCTGGACGGGGGCGCGGTTCGGTTGCTGCCGTGCGTGAGTCACCGCGTCATGGTGCCATTGGCGGAGCGACCGCAGAGGAAGACGCCCATTCTGTCCGTATATAAAGGAGGGGGCGTGGATGCACAGCTCCGGCTTACGGCGGTCTGACGTGTCGTGGGAAAAGCTGGGCACACGATCCCTGGCACCTGCCCGGAGCCCCGAGCGCACCAGGCACCCCACCCCGTACCAGCAGACGAGCGCCACCGAGGAGAGCGAGCTGTGAGCACCGAGAACGAGGGCACGCCGGTCCCGGCGGACGACTCGACCGCCCCGTCCACCGCTCCCACACCCCCGCCCGCGCCCTCCGCGCCCCCCACACCCCCGCCCGCGCCGCCCGCCACGCCGCCCGCGCACGCCGGTGGCGGCGCGGTGCCGCCGGTGCCGCCGGGCGGACCCGCCGCGCCCGGATCCGGCTGGCCGCCGCCCCCGCCCGCCGTACCGGCCTGGGGCGAGCCGCACCCTTCCCCGTACCCGGCGCCCGCCGCACCCCGCGGAAAGGCCGGCGGCCTCCTCGCGGCGGTCCTGGCCGCGGCGCTCGTCGCGGGCGGTGTCGGCGGCGGGATCGGTTACTGGGCCGCCCAGCGCGGCGAGGACGGCACCCGCTCCACCACGGTCTCCTCGGGCGAGGCCCCGGCCTCCTTCAAGCGTGAGCCGGGCACGGTCGCGGCGGTCGCCGCGAAGGCCCTGCCGAGCGTCGTCACCATCCAGGCCAAGTCGGGCGGCGGCGAGGGCGAGGGCGGCACGGGCACCGGCTTCGTGTACGACAAGGAAGGCCACATCGTCACCAACAACCACGTGGTGGCCTCGGCGGCGGAGGGCGGCGAACTCTCCGTGACCTTCTCCGACGGCCGGGCCCACGACGCGGAGGTCGTGGGCCGCGCCGAGGGGTACGACGTGGCCGTACTGAAGCTCAAGAGCGCCCCCGACGGCCTGAAGCCGCTGCCGCTGGGCGACTCCGACAAGGTGGCGGTCGGTGACTCGACGATCGCCATCGGCGCGCCGTTCGGCCTCTCCAACACCGTCACCACCGGCATCATCAGCGCCAAGAACCGCCCGGTCGCCTCCGGCGACGGCTCCGGCGGCGGCAACTCGTACATGAGCGCCCTCCAGACGGACGCCTCCATCAACCCGGGCAACTCCGGCGGCCCGCTGCTGGACGCGAGCGGCGCCGTGATCGGCATCAACTCGGCCATCCAGTCCACCGGCAGCGGCTTCGGCCAGTCCCAGGCGGGCTCCATCGGCCTGGGCTTCGCGATCCCGGTCAACCAGGCCAGGAACGTGGCCGAGCAGCTGATCAAGTCCGGTGAGCCGGTCTACCCGGTGATCGGCGCCACGGTGAACATGGCCGGCCGCGGCGACGGCGCCATGATCGCCGCCCAGGGCAGCGGCGGCTCGGCCCCCGTCACCCCGGGCGGCCCGGCGGCGAAGGCCGGCCTGAAGCCGGGCGACGTCATCACCGGCTTCGGCGGCCGCACGATCGACAGCGGCCCGACCCTCATCAGCGAGATCTGGACCCACAAGCCCGGTGACTCGGTCGAGATCACCTACGAACGCGACGGCAAGCCCGCCAAGACCACGGTCACCCTCGGCCAGCGCACCGGCGACAGCTGACCCGCCCTCACCGCCCAGCCGGTACGCTGTACCCGCTCCGCCCCTGGTGAGGCGGCGGGGCGAGGTGGGTTGCCCGAGCGGCCTAAGGGAACGGTCTTGAAAACCGTCGTGGCGCGAGTCACCGTGGGTTCAAATCCCACACCCACCGCACGCAGGTCAGCGCAGGTGCTGGTCAGAAGGGGTGCTCCGGTCCTCGGAGCACCCCTTCCGCGTGCGGCTTGTCTCCGCCCAGCCGGCGCGAGCGCGCTTCCAGGGCGGGACGTGGAAGCGCCGGGTCCTCCCACTCCTCGTACGCGACATGGTGCGGGAACCTCCGCGCAGCACCTGGCTGGTTCAGGCCGGGAGGTGCGGCATGGGGAGCGACGGGTAAGAGACCCGCGAAAAAATGGCCAAATACGTCTATCGATGGAGAAACCGGGCAATCGGGGGGGTGCCAGAGCGACTGCTGAGACCCAAGGAGACAGCAATGCGCAGAATCGCAGGCACCGCACTCATCGCCGTCCTTCTCGCCATCGCCCCGACAGGCGCCGCGTTCAGCCAGAGCACCGAGCGAACAAGCACCACGACCGCCACCGCGACCGTCCAGGCCGAGCAGGCCAAGGACGACGACGGCGACGCCGGCCTGTGGGGCCTTTTCGGCCTCCTCGGGCTGGCCGGCCTCATCCCCTGGCGGAAGACCCGCGAACGGCACTCCCACCAGGACACCACCCGCTCCACCGGCATGTGATCGGGAGAACATCATGATCATCAAGAAGATGCACGAGATGGGCATCCGCAGCGAACACGCCTACATGGCCGCTTTCGGCAGCATCGGGTTCTCCGTCTTCACCTGGGTGGTCAGCCTCAAGGCCGAGCCCGGCTCCCACGCGGATCTCGCCCGCGCCGACCGGTGGGGAATTTTCGTCGGCGAATGGGCACCCACCTTCTTCGGTCTCGGCCTCGCGCTCTCCCACTACGAGCAGCAGGACGGAACCCTCACCGCCACCGTCCACGACCTCCGCGAGCAGCGGGAGGCCGGCTGAGCCACGGCACCCGCGCCCGCCCCCGCATCAAGGGGCGGGCGCGAGCGCCGGGCCTGGGCCGGGGTGCGTATCACCACCGCTCCGTGCTCGCTGCGTGGGCCGTGTGCGGGATCGGCCCGGGCCGGCGTGACGGCCTCACCTTCCTTCGGTCCGCGAGCCCGCCGGAGCGGTCCGGCCCGCGTGCCCGCAGGTCATCACCGGGTTTCCGGCCGGGTGGGGGGCGGGGCGGCGGGGCAGGGGATGCGGGATGGGCGTGGGGCCGGGATGCTGGAAGGGCCTGGAACCGCGCAAGGAGGGCCAGATGTCTGTGTTCGACAAGCTCAAGGGCATGCTCAAGGGGCACGAGGAACAGACCGGCAAGGCCGTCGACAAGGCGGGTGACGCCGTCGACGCCCGGACCCGGAGCAAGTACAGCCGTCATGTCGACACGGCCCAGTCGCAGCTGAAGCAGCGGCTTGGTGACGGCGGTACCGAGCCGGGGCGGACTCCACCGCCCCCGGAGACGCCGCCCCGCCAGTGACGCGGCGTACGCCCCAGGGAGAGACCGGCAGCGGCCCCGCATCCGTGGACAGCACGGGTGCGGGGCCGCACCCATGAGCCGTACGGTGCCGGGGAAACGTACAGACGAACCGCGGGGAAGGGGTGGCGCATGCGGATCGTGCTCGTCCAGGGGGACATCACCACCGAGGCGGTGGACGCGGTGGTCAACGCGGCGAACTCCTCGCTGCTCGGCGGCGGAGGGGTGGACGGCGCCATCCACCGCCGGGGCGGCCCGGAGATCCTCGCCGCCTGCCAGGACCTGCGCCGTTCCCACTACGGCCGGGGCCTGCCGACCGGGCAGGCCGTGGCGACGACCGCCGGCCGCCTCCCGGCCCGCCATGTGATCCACACGGTCGGCCCGGTGTGGACGCGGGACGAGGACCGTTCGGACCTGCTGGCCTCCTGCTACCG
Source organism: Streptomyces sp. (assembly GCF_031178505.1). Lineage (GTDB taxonomy): Bacteria > Actinomycetota > Actinomycetes > Streptomycetales > Streptomycetaceae > Streptomyces > Streptomyces gulbargensis. The sequence continues at coordinate 9,812 of NZ_JAPSIW010000098.1, forward strand.
CGCGTCCCTCCGTGTCGCGGACGAGTTGGGTGCCCGTACGGTCGCCTTCCCGGCGATCTCCACCGGCGTCTACGGCTGGCCGATGGACGACGGCGCCCGGATCGCGGTGGAGACGGTGCGGTCCGCCGCGACGGCGGTGGAGGAGGTGCGGTTCGTGCTGTTCGGCGCGGAGGCGTACGCCGCGTTCGAAGCCGCCCTCGCCGGCCACGGCGCGGAGGACTGACGGAGCACCCGCGGGTGCGGTGCGCCCCGTCCCGGCGTGGTGACCCTGAGCCGCGCGGGGGGACGGCTCCACCCAGAGGAGGTGGAGAGGTCCCCACTCCTCCGACCTGAGGGGGACCGCGGTTCGGGACCTGGGGCCGATCCGCCGCACACCCCGCCGCTCCTAGCGTGGAGCCATGACTCCGCCACCCTCTGGCCCCGTCTGCGCCGGCGCCTCCGCGGTCGCGACCGGCCCGGCGCCGTACCCGTCCTTCACCTCGTACGTGAAGGCGCGCGGGCCCGTGCTGCTGCGCACCGCCCGCTCCCTCACCGCCAACCCGTGCGACGCCGAGGACCTCCTCCAGACGGCCCTCGCCAAGACCTTCGTCGCCTGGGAGCGCATCGAGGACCACCGCGCCCTCGACGGCTACGTCCGCCGGGCGCTGCTGAACACCCGTACCTCGCAGTGGCGCAAGCGCAAGGTCGACGAGTTCGCCTGCGAGGAACTGCCCGAGCCCACCGGCCTCCCCGTCCCCGACCCGGCCGAGCGCCAGGTGCTCCACGACGCGATGTGGCGGGCGGTGATGAAGCTTCCCGAGCGGCAGCGCCAGATGGTCGTCCTGCGGTACTACGAGGACCTCAGCGAGGCGCAGACGGCCGAGGTGCTCGGGGTGTCGATCGGTACGGTCAAGAGCGCCGTCTCCCGCGCCCTGGGCAAACTCCGCGAGGACCCGGAGCTGGCGCCCGTACGGTGAGCGCCGGCCGCCCCCGGAGGGCCGGCCGTGGACATACGCCAGTCATCACTGGCAATCTCCGTACTCCCGGGTAGTGACATACCGCGCGGTATGTGCGCAGAATCTCCCCACCCTTTCTGCCACGTAGCGCCCACCGGGAGGACGCCCCGTGTACAGCACCATGCAGGACGTACAGCTCAACATCAGCCGCCTCCTCGAGCACGGCCGGCGGGTTCACGGTGGCTCCACCGTCACGACCTGGACCGGTGAGGCGGAGCCGCACCGCCGCACCTTCGCCGAGATCGGCGACCGTGCCGCGCAGCTCGCGAACGCCCTGCGCGACGAACTCGGCATCGAACCGGGCGACGTCACGGCGACCCTCATGTGGAACAACGCCGAGCACGTCGAGGCGTACTTCGCGATCCCCTCCATGGGCGCCGTCCTGCACACCCTCAACCTGCGCCTTCCCCCCGAGCAGCTGGTGTGGATCGTCAACCACGCCGCCGACCGCGTCGTCCTCGTCAACGGTTCGCTGCTGCCGCTCCTCGCCCCGCTGCTGCCGCACCTGCCGACGGTCGAGCACATCGTGGTCGCCGGTCCGGGCGACCGGTCCGTCCTGGACGGCGTCGCCCCGCGCGTCCACGAGTACGAGGAGCTGATCGCCGGCCGCCCCACCACTTACCCCTGGCCGGAACTGGACGAGCGCACCGCCGCCGCCATGTGCTACACCTCCGGCACCACGGGCGACCCCAAGGGCGTCGTCTACTCCCACCGTTCGATCTACCTGCACTCCATGCAGGTGAACATGGCCGAGTCGATGGCCCTCACCGACAGGGACACGACCCTCATCGTCGTCCCGCAGTTCCACGTGAACGCCTGGGGCCTGCCGCACGCCACCCTCATGACCGGCGTCAACATGCTCATGCCGGACCGGTTCCTGCAGCCCGCCCCGCTCGCCGAGATGATCGAGCGCGAACGGCCGACCCACGCCGCGGCCGTCCCCACCATCTGGCAGGGCCTGCTGGCCGAGGTCACCGCGAACCCGCGCGACCTCTCCTCGATGACCCACGTGACCATCGGCGGGGCCGCCTGTCCGCCCTCGCTCATGGAGGCGTACGACAAGCTCGGCGTACGGCTCTGCCACGCCTGGGGCATGACGGAGACCTCCCCGCTCGGCACGATGGCCCACCCGCCGGCCGGCCTGGGTGCCGAGGAGGAGTGGCCGTACCGCGTCACGCAGGGCCGGTTCCCGGCGGGCGTCGAGGCCCGGCTGGTCGGCCCGGGCGGTGACCACCTCCCCTGGGACGGTACGTCGGCCGGTGAGCTGGAGGTGCGCGGCACCTGGATAGCGGGCGCCTACTTCGGCGGGGCGGACGGCGAGGCGTTCCGCCCCGAGGACAAGTTCAGCGAGGACGGCTGGCTCAAGACCGGGGACGTCGGCATCATCAGCCCCGACGGCTACCTGACGCTCACCGACCGCGCCAAGGACGTCATCAAGTCCGGTGGCGAGTGGATCTCCAGCGTCGAACTGGAGAACGCGCTCATGGCCCACCCGGCGGTCGCCGAGGCGGCCGTCGTCGCCGTGCCGGACGAGCGGTGGGGCGAGCGTCCGCTCGCCACCGTCGTCCTCAAGGAGGGGGCGACGGCCGACTACGAGACGCTGAAGACCTTCCTCGCCACCGAGGGCGGCATCGCGAAGTGGCAGCTCCCGGAGCGCTGGGCGGTCGTGCCCGCGGTGCCGAAGACGAGCGTCGGGAAGTTCGACAAGAAGGTGATCCGCAGGCAGTACGCGGAGGGCGAGCTGGACGTCACCCAGCTGTAGCCGCTCCAGGGGGACAGAGGAGAACCCCTCTGTCCCCCGGCCTAGTTGGTGCCGATCTTCGCGAGCAGGTCGACGATCCGGGCCTGCACCTCGGCGCTGGTCGACCGCTCGGCGAGGAAGAGGACCGTCTCGCCCGACGTGAGCTTCGGCAGCTCGTCCTCCTCCAGGCCGGCGGAGGTGTAGACGACGAGCGGGGTGCGGTTGAGCTGCCCGTTCGCCCGCAGCCAGTCGATGATCCCGGCCCGGCGGCGGCGCACCTGCATCAGGTCCATCACCACCAGGTTCGGCCGCACCTCGGCGGCGAGCGCGACGGCCTCGCTGTCGGTCGCCGCCCGTTCCACGAGCATTCCCCGTCGCTCCAGGGTCGCGGCGAGCGCCTCCGCGATGTGCTCGTTCTCCTCGATGAGCAGGACCCGGGACGGATGCTGCTCGCTGTCACGCGGGGCGAGCGCCTTGAGGAGGACGGCGGGGTCGGCACCGTACGCCGCCTCCCGCGTGGCCTGGCCGAGACCGGCCGCCAGGAGGACGGGGACCTCGGCGGCGACGGCGGCCTGGCGCAGCGACTGCAGCGCGGTCCGGGTGATCGGGCCGGTCAGCGGGTCGACGAACAGCGCGGCCGGGAAGGCGGCGATCTGCGCGTCGACCTCCTCCCGGGAGTGCACGATGACCGGCCGGTAACCGCGGTCGCTCAGCGCCTGCTGCGTCGCGACGTCCGGGGCGGGCCAGACGAGCAGCCGGCGCGGGTTGTCGAGCGGCTCCGGGGGCAGCTCGTCGTCCACGGGCTGCGGAGCGGGCCGGTTGGCGACCTCGACCGCGCCACCGGGACCGTCCAGCGGCTCGGGACCCTCGGCGGAGCCCTCGGCCGGCGCCTCTATGGCGTACGCACGGCCCTCGGACACGGCGGGCGTGAGACCGAGCTGCGGCTCGGGCTTGGCCACCGCGTCCGGCTGCGCCACGGGAACGGGCGGTACGGGACCGGCGGCGGGCTGCGCGGGCGCCGGCGGGTCGATCTCGGGCGGCGTGGCGAGCTTCCGCCGCCGCCCGGAGCCGTTGGCGGGCGCGGGCGTGGGTGCCGGAGCGGGCGGGGCGAAGGGGACGCCCTGGCCGAGCGTGCGGACGCTGAACGCCCGTCCCTGCGTGGACTCCTTGGGCATCGGCAGCTCGGGCGGCAGCGGTACGGATCCGGTGCCCGGCCCCGTCCCGGACGGGCCCGGCGGCTGCGACGGCGCCGGGGCGGGCGGCGCCACGGCCCGGCGGCGTCCGCCCGCACCGGGCACGGGCTGCGGGCCCGGCTCGTCCTGAGCCGGCGGCGGGGACTGGGGCTGCGGCGGG
>NZ_JAPSIW010000718.1 GCF_031178505.1 Streptomyces sp.
TCGGCGGCGCGGCGGGACCAGTAGAGGCCCTTGACGGCGAGGTTGTCGGCCTCGGTGCCGCCGGAGGTGAGGACCACCTCGCTGGGGCGTGCGCCGAGCGCGGCGGCGAGCGTCTCGCGCCCCTCCTCGACGGTCCGCCGGGCTCTGCGGCCGGCGGCGTGGAGGGAGGAGGCGTTGCCCGTGACGCCGAGGTGGGCGGTCATCGCCTCGATCGCCTCGGGGAGCATGGGCGTGGTCGCGGCGTGGTCCAGGTAAGCCATGGTGGCTCGATTCTACGAGTCCCCCACGGAAGTCCGGCCCGGGGACCGGGCGGGACCCGGCGGCGGGCGGGGCCGGACGGCCCCCGGACCTCCCCGCACCCGGCCCCGGGCCGCGCCAGGCCCGCCCCGTTCAGCCCCTCGGCGCGCGGGCCAGCTGGCGGGACTGGGCGACCAGGCGGTCGGCGCTGTCCCAGACCTCGGCGTCCTCCTCCAGGAAGCCGCCGGCCAGGTTGCGGGTGGTGATGGAGACCCTGAGCGGGCCGGGCGCGGGGCGGCAGCGGACGTGGGTGGTGAGTTCCACGGTGGGCGTCCATCCCTTGAGGCCCAGCTCGAAGGAGGTCGGCGGCAGGGCGTCGACCGTGAGCAGCAGGGAGAGCGGGTCCGGCTCACGGCCGTCGGCGAGGCCGAACCAGGCGCGCATCTCGCCCTTGCCCGAGGGGGCGCCGATCGCCCAGCCGACGCAGGCCGGGTCGAGGCGGATGTCGAGCCGCTCGGTGATGGCGGAGGAGCCGGGGATCTGCGGGGTGGGGCCGTCGGAGGCGCCGAAGCACTGGTCGAGGGGCGCGAGGGCCGGGGGCGTCGCGGTGGTGCGGACGTCGTCGGGGAGGGCGTCCAGGTCGCCGTAGGAGGCGAGGACGCGGATGCGCTCGACCTCGGTGCCGTCCTCCTCGTACTGGAAGAGTGAGGCCTGGCCGGTGGAGAGCGTCCGGCCGGTGCGAACGGTCTCGGTCCTGATCACCGCGCGGCCCGGCACGGACGGCGTCAGGTAGTGCGCCGAGATCGTGAACGGGTCGGGGTGCGGGAGGTGGTCACCGAGAGCGCGGCCGAGCAGGGCGAGGAGGTATCCGCCGTTGACGGCGTGGATGATCGTCCAGCCCGCGGAGAGGTCGGCGTCGTAGACGCCCGGCTCCCGGAGGGTGACGGCGGTGTCGCGGTCGAACTCGCTCGTCGTGGCGACGTTCTCCGCGGTCGTCTCGGTGCGCGTGCTCATGCCGCAGACCGTACAGCAGAAAACTACTGAGCGGTAGCTTTTTGTACCTCCTCCTCCCGCGCGGCCGAGCGGCGGTTCCAGGCGCGGGGCGCGCGCCAGTGGAAGCGCAGCGCCAGGATCCGCAGGACGAAGGCGGTGAGGACGGCGGCGCCGCTCGTGTACGCGTTGAGCGCGTCGAACCGGATGCAGAGGACGACCATCGTGGCGCCGACGATCGCCGGCACCGCGTACAGGTCCCGGTCCCACCGGAGCAGCGAGGGCACCTCGTTGGCGAGCACGTCCCGCAGGACGCCGCCGCCGACGGCGGTGGCCAGGCCGAGCGCGGCGGAGGAGGTGAGCCCGAGCCCGTAGTCGTACGCCTTGGTCGTCCCGGTCACGCAGAAGAGGCCGAGACCGGCGGCGTCGAAGACGTTCACGGCGGTCTGGGTGCGCTCCACCACCGGGTGGAGGAAGAAGACGAGGGCCGTCGCGACCAGCGGCATGAGGAAGTAGCCGAGATCGGTGAAGGCGGCGGGGGGTACGGCGCCGATGATCAGGTCGCGGAAGAGACCGCCGCCGAGCGCGGTGACCTCGGCGAGGACGGCGATGCCGAAGACGTCGAAGTTCTTGCGGACGGCGAGCAGGGCGCCGGAGATGGCGAAGACGAAGATGCCGACGAGGTCCAGGGCGTGCTGGACATCGGGGCTGAACAGGTCGTGGAGCACCGCCCCATTGTCCCGGTCGCTCCGGCGCGGGGCGGCGGGGCTCCCCCGCGCCCGGCCGTGGGCGGGCGTCCGCCGGGAGGGGCGGGACGCGGGCCCGCGGCCGGGCGGGGCGTCGCGGCGCGGATCAGGCGCCGGGCGCGTCGTCCTGCGCGGCCGGCCCGTCGGCGGCCTTCGGCTCCGCTCCGGACTCCCCGCCGGCCTTCGCCGCCGTCGTCTCCTTCACCTCCGGCTTCTTCGTGATCGTGACGTCCACCGACTCGCGGGCCGCCGGGACGGTGACGCCCTCCGCGTTCTCCGGGTGGTGGCAGGCGACCCGCTGCCCCGGGCGCAGCTCCAGGAGCGGGGGCTCCTGCGTCCTGCACACCTCCGTCGCCTTCCAGCAGCGGGTGTGGAAGCGGCAGCCCGGCGGCGGGGCGATCGGGGACGGGACGTCACCGGTCAGCAGGATCCGCTCGCTCTTGGCACCCCGGCGGCGCGGGTCCGGGATCGGGACGGCCGACATCAGGGCGCGCGTGTACGGGTGCATGGGCGACTCGTACAGGGACTTCCGGTCCGCCAGCTCGACGATCTTGCCGAGGTACATCACCGCGATGCGGTCGGAGACGTGCCGGATGACCGACAGGTCGTGCGCGATGATCACGTAGGTGAGGCCGAGCTCCTGCTGGAGGTCGTCCAGGAGGTTGACCACCTGTGCCTGGATGGAGACGTCCAGGGCGGAGACGGGCTCGTCCGCGACGACGAGCTTCGGCTTGAGGGCGAGCGCGCGGGCGATGCCGATGCGCTGGCGCTGGCCGCCGGAGAACTCGTGCGGGTAGCGGTTGTAGTGCTCGGGGTTGAGGCCGACCAGGCCGAGGAGGCGCTGGACCTCCTTCTTCAGGCCGCCCTCGGGCTCGACGCCCTGGAGCTTGAAGGGGGCGGAGACGATCGTGCCGACCGTGTGGCGCGGGTTCAGCGAGCCGTACGGGTCCTGGAAGATCATCTGGATGTCCCGGCGCATCGGGCGCATGCCCGCGATGCCGAGGTGCGAGATGTCCGTGCCCTGGAACTCGACGGTTCCCGCGGTCGGTTCGAGCAGCCGCGTGATCAGGCGGCCCATCGTGGACTTGCCGCAGCCGGACTCGCCGACCACGCCGAGCGTCTCACCGGGCAGCACCTCGAAGTCGATGCCGTCGACCGCCTTGACCGCACCGGTCTGGCGCTGGAGGAGGCCCTTCCGGATGGGGAAGTGCTTCTTCAGGCCGGTGACCTTGAGCAGGGGTTCCATAGTGTCGCTCACAGCTTCGGCGCAATCTCTTCGGTCCAGATACGGGTCCGCTCCTCCTGCGACATGTGACAGGCGGAGTAGTGGCGCTCGCCCGCCAGGGTCAGCTCGGGCCGCCGGGTGCGCGTGATGCCGCCCTTGGGGACATCCGCGTACGGGCAGCGGGGGTTGAACGCGCAGCCGCTGGGGACGTTGATGAGGCTGGGCGGGTTCCCCTTGACCGGGATGAGCCGGTCGGTCTGCTCGCGGTCGATGCGGGGCATCGAGCCGAGCAGGCCCCAGGTGTAGGGGTGCTGCGGCTCGTAGAAGACGGACTC
>NZ_JAPSIW010000719.1 GCF_031178505.1 Streptomyces sp.
CCAGCAGCACCCGGCGCGGACCGGTCCGCGCCGGGTGCTGCTGGTCCGGCAGTCGGGGGCTTCGAGCGGGTGGTGCTGCGCGAGCGCGCGGCCGCCGACGAGGGCCGTACCGGTCCGAGCCGGGCGCCGGCGGCGGGCGTGAGCAGCGGCCGCGCCTGCTCCTCGATGCGCGCCAGCCGGGCGGGCCACTCCGGTCCGAGGCCGCGGCTGGCCTCGCGGAGCTGTAGCTGCGTGGCGACGAAGGCGTCGCTCTCAGCGGCCGTCCACGGCCGGGCACGCTCGTCTTCCACGGCCTGACGCAGCGCGGGCAGCTGCGACCAGACCCCGGTGGCGTCCGGGGCGTTGCTGTAGCGAGGCTTGCTCTCGCCGCGCCGGTAGACGCTGGCCAGGTCGACGAGGACCCCACGGTCGACCAGGTCGGCCAGTTCCAGGATGCCGCGGTAGGACTCATCGGCATTGGCCTGCACCGTGAGCCGCCCCTGACCACGGTCGGCGAGCTGCTGGAAGTACCGCGCCACGATCCCCTGGTTGCTCATGGCCTGCGGGACCCCCATGAACAGGCCCTCCACGCGAGCACCGGCCTCCCGGTACCGCACCATCTTCGCTTCCACGGCCCGCGCGTCCTGCGAGGTCTCCTGGATGATCGCGTGCAGGCCGTGCCGGCGCACGTAGTCCTCCGCCAGCGCCATCCACGCCCGGCCGTCCGCCCTGGTGTAGGCGGCCATCAGGGTGTCGTCCTGCGCCATGAGCGCCGCATAGGCGGGGTGGTACGGCTTGTAGAGGTCGCTGTCCACGTCCACGAAGCCGCCGTGCTGATTGAGCTGGGCGGCCACCAGCTCCGTGACCCGGCTCTTGCCGGCGCCGGGCTGGCCGACGAGGAAGACGACCGTCGGCGTCTCCTGCGGAGTCCGGCCCTCCAGCAGGTCGGGCGTGATCCGCTCACTGAAGATCCGCCGGTTCTCTGCCTCCGGCAACCGGTACCGCTCGACCTCAGCCGGGTCGATCACGCGATGCCCGCCAGGACCTCGCGGGCGAGCTGCGCGTAGTGCGCGCGAGCCCGGGCGATCTGCTCGCGGTCGGTGGAGCGCAGGCCCTCGCGTTCGCGAGCCAAACGGGACTGCGCTGCGCGGGCCTGATCGATGACGCGCCGGTCCGGCCGCGGCCTACTCTCCTCGGCGGCGATGACGGCGCTGTAGGCGCCCACCGCGCCGTTCACCGCCTCGATCGCCGCCTCGTAGGCGGCGGTCTCCTCGTTGGACCACTCGTGCGGGTCCAGCTGGTCGATGATGGAGATGCCGTTCATGGAGTTCCCCCTTCTCTCGCGATGATCAAGTCTTATGGATGGGCGGGTGCGTCTCAGGAGGCGGGCGGTGAGGCCTTCACGTAGGCGGCATCGACGTCCGCCTCGGTCCCAGCGAACTGGTACTTCTCCCAGGCGCTTTGGCGGGTGACGCCGAGCGCGTCGGCGACCTTCTGCCAGGACAGCGACAGGTGCCGGGCGTGGGCCACGGTGACCACCCGCAGCGGTTCGATTTTCTGCTCCAGCTCGCGCAGCGCGGTCAGGGCGGCGAGTGGCTGCTCCTGGGTCAGCGCATACAGTCGACTCATCAGGTCGCCCATCTCGTCGGCGACGTCTACCGGATACATCGCTGCGGTGACCGTAGCGATGTGCTGTTCCCAGTCAGCCTTGACCGCGGCCGCGGTGACCGACGGGTCCGCGTCGAGCGGGCGGGCCGGGCCGTGCCAAACGCACTGGCATTCAGCACGCAGTGCCGTCGGCCCGCCGGCGCGAAGCGGGAAGGTGACCGAGCCGGTCTCACCCCAGGAGTCCCACTCCTGCCAGGCGTGGCCGTTCCAGATCCTTCCGTCCGGCGCCCCGCTCTTGTCCAGGGCGCGGGCCAGGCCCTCGTGCTCGCGGCGTCCGTCGCGGTCGTCGTCCCACATGGCTTCCTCCTGCATCGGCACGAGTTGTCAGGGTAGCCTGACGCGCGCTCTCTTGTCAGGCATTCCTGACAGTCCAGCGGCAGGCCATCCGATGGGGTCAGGGGGCGGAAGCGGTCGAGGGCGGTCCCGTTGGTCGGGGCCGCCCTCATGGGCTGTCTAGGTCGGGCGCGGGCTATCGGCGCCGCAGATCTGCCGCTCGTTGCGCACGTCGACCGGCGGAACGTAGCCCGGGCCGACGTGCACGACCGGCTCCGGCAGCGGCCGCAGCGGCACCGCGGCCGCCGCGTCCCCGCTTGTGGCGGGTCGGCGAGGCCGGTAGACGTACGGCCGCAGGCGCGGGGCCTCGCAACCCGGAGCCTGCCCGGGGCCCCAGTCGGCGGCCGCGCGGGGCGGCTCGTAGCGGGGCGCGTCGTCGGCGACCAGGGCGTCGAACCGGGGGCGCCCGGTCGACGGGTTCCGGCCCAGGGCCCGGGCGGCGGTGTTCAGCACCCGCCCGGGCTCGCCCGGGGCGACGAACAAGGCGTACGCCACGGCCAGCAGCAGCTCCCGCGCCGGCGGGGCGGCCCGGCGGTCGCCGTAGATCCGGTGCACGGTCTTGGCGTACGTCTCCGCCCGGTCCAGCCGGGGCAGTTCGGTAGGCGCGCTCACTCCGGCTCCCCGACGGCGGGCCGCGCGTGGATCGGGATGTGGACCTCCCCGCCCCCGCAGTCGAAGTCGGACCACTGGTGCTCGGGGTCGAGCCTCCATCCGTTGTCCGTCGCCGCGCGCACGGCCTCCCGGATCGCCTCGGACCTGCTGGCGTAGGTGTCCCCGAGGGCCACGGACGCGAGCGGCAGCCCGAAGTCCGAGGTGTAGGTGTCCACCGAGACGACCCACCCCCCGCACTCCAGGATCAGGAGGTGCGTCGCCACCAGCCCGGCACGGGCGGCGAGTTCGAGGTAGCGGGCGTGATCGGTCTGCATGACCAACCCTTCGTACTCCGGGAAGTACGCGGCGAGGTCCCGGTGTGCGTTCTGGTCGCCTTCCTGCGCCTTCCGCAGTACGGCGACGGCATCCGCGATCCGCTCGGGGGAAAGGGCGTCGTTGGGCATGGCGGCTCCTGTCTTCTTGTAGTCGCCTCCGGACACCCGCGACGGCGCGGCGCGCGTGCAGGTGAACGGGAGGAGGTGCAGGCTTCTGCACCGGCTGTGACCTGCGGTCAGGCAGCGTCGATGGTGAGGACGCCTCGGCTGTAGTCGACGTACGGGTCCCGCTCCTCGGGCAGGTCCGCTTCGTCGTAGGTGATGACCTCGACTGCGGCCCAGTCGGGCACTTCCGCCAGCATGGCCTTAAGGTCGCCTACGGTCATCCGATGCGGGTGAGGCTTAGGCGATCGGACGTTGTTCGTGCGGGGTTCAGATGCCATGAGATGTCCCTTCCTCGGGAGGTGCTGATGCGGAAGTAGCCGGTCGGTCGTCGTCCTGGTCGTCGTCGGCCACGCGCTGGGGGAATGCGAGACGGGCGAGCGCCTCGCGGAAGACGGGCACGTTCTCCGCGTCCATCCGGTACGCGATGTTCTGGTGCCAGCTCGGGTTGTCCGGGTCGGACAC
>NZ_JAPSIW010000099.1 GCF_031178505.1 Streptomyces sp.
CCCCCGCTGGAGGGGTCCGTGCGAGAGATGAGAGGGTCTGGCGGGTGAGCGATACACCGACGAACACCCTGCAATACCGCGTCGACGGGCGCGACGACGCTCCGGTCCTGGTCCTGGGGCCCTCCCTCGGTACCACCTTCCACATGTGGGACCGGCAGATACCGGAGCTCACCCGTGACTGGCGCGTCGTCCGCTTCGACCTGCCGGGGCACGGGGGCGCGCCCGCCGAGCCCTTCACCTCCGTCGCCGAGCTCGGGGACCGGCTCCTGGCCACCCTCGACGCGCTCGGCATCCCGCGCTTCGGCTACGCCGGCTGCTCCCTCGGCGGGGCCGTCGGGCTCGACCTGGCCCTGCGGGCGCCGCACCGGGTCGCCTCCCTCGCGCTGGTCGCCACCTCGCCCCGGTTCGGCACCGCCGACGAGTTCCGCCAGCGCGGCGTGATCGTCCGGACGAACGGCCTGGAGCCGATGGCCCGCACCGCGCCCGAGCGGTGGTTCACCCCGGTCTTCGCCGGCGCGCAGCCCGCCATCGTCGACTGGGCCGTGCAGATGGTCCGGACGACCGACCCGGCCTGTTACGTCTCCGCCTGTGAGGCCCTCGCCGTCTTCGACGTCCGGGAGGCACTCGGCGGCATCGGCGTCCCCGCGCTCGTCCTGGTGGGCTCCGAGGACCAGGTCACCGGTCCCGCCGAGGCCCGCACCCTGGTCGCCGGCATCTCCGACGCGCGGCTCGCGGTCGTCCCCGGCGCCTCGCACCTGGCGCCCGTGGAGCAGCCCGCCGCCGTGACGGAACTGCTCATGGACCACTTCGCGAGCACCGTCCAGGACACCAGCGGCACCCTCATCGTGCCGCCCTACCCGGCCGCCGCACCGGTGCCGCCCGCCGAGCCCGCCCCCGCCGCCCCGGCCGCCGCGCCCGCCGAGGCCGGCCGTCCCGACCCGTACGACCGCGGTCTGAGCCTGCGCCGGGAGGTGCTCGGCGACGCCCACGTCGACCAGGCCCTCGCCGACGAGGCCGGTGAGGACTTCCAGGCGCTCGTCACCCGGTACGCGTGGGGCGAGGTCTGGAGCCGGGACGGCCTCGACCGGCGCACCCGCAGCGTCGTGACCCTCACGGCGCTCATCGCCGGCGGTCACCGCGAGGCCCTCGCCGACCACACCCGGGCCGCGCTGCGCAACGGCCTCTCGCCCCGTGAACTGCGGGAGATCGTACTGCACGCGGCGGTCTACTGCGGCCTCCCGGCCGCCGACACCGCGCTGCGGGTCGTCACCCGCGTCGTCGAGGAGGAGACCACGCCGCCCGCGTAGGCTGGCGCCGTGAAGCTGACGAAGAAGTCCCACGCCTGCGTCCGCCTGGAGAAGGACGGCCGGACGCTCGTGCTCGACCCCGGCGGGTTCACCGAGGAGGACGCCGTCACCGGCGCCGACGCCCTGCTCGTCACCCACGAGCACCCGGACCACTTCGACGAGGGCCGGCTCCGCGCCGCCCTGGAGGCCAACCCGGCCGCCGAGATCTGGACGCTGCGCAGCGTCGCCGACCAGCTCTCGGCGGCCTTCCCGGGACGGGTGCACACCGTCGGGAACGGCGACACCTTCACGGCGGCCGGGTTCGACGTGGAGGTCCACGGCGAGCTGCACGCGGTGATCCACCCGGACATCCCGCGCGTCACCAACGTGGGTTACCTGGTCGACGGCACCGTCTTCCACCCCGGCGACGCGCTCACCGTCCCCGGCCGGCCGGTGGACACCCTGCTGCTGCCCGTGATGGCGCCGTGGAACAAGATCTCCGAGGTCATCGACTACGTGCGCGAGGTCCGGCCGCGCCGGGCCTACGACATCCACGACGCCCTGCTCACCGACCTGGCCCGGCCGATCTACGACCGCCAGATCGGCGCGCTCGGCGGCACCGACCACGGCCGCCTGGCCTCCGGGGCCTCGGCCGAGGTCTGAGCGGCGACGGCGGCTGTCGGTGCCCGCCAGTAGGCTGGCACCCATGCGCATCGCCACCTGGAACGTCAACTCGATCACCGCCCGGCTGCCCCGTCTCCTGGCCTGGCTGGAGAGCAGCGGCACCGACGTGCTGTGCATCCAGGAGACCAAGTGCACCGCCGAGCAGTTCCCCGCCGAGGAGCTGCGCGCGCTGGGCTACGAGTCGGTGGTCAACGCCACCGGCCGGTGGAACGGCGTGGCCCTGGTCTCCCGGGTGGGCCTCGAGGACGTCGTCACCGGCCTGCCCGGCGGCCCCGACTTCGAGGGCATCCAGGAGCCGCGGGCGATCTCCGCCACCTGCGGCCCCGTCCGCGTCTGGTCGGTCTACGTGCCGAACGGCCGCGAGGTCGCCCACGAGCACTACGCCTACAAGCTGCGCTGGCTGGAGGCCCTGAAGGCCGCCGTCGCCGAGGACGCGGCCGGGGACCGGCCCTTCGCCGTCCTCGGCGACTACAACATCGCCCCGACCGACGACGACGTCTGGGACATCGCCCTCTTCGAGGGCGCCACCCACGTCACGGAGCCCGAGCGGGCCGCGCTCGCAGGCCTGCGCGAGACCGGCCTCACCGACGTGGTCCCCCGCCCGCTCAAGTACGAGCACCCCTTCACGTACTGGGACTACCGCCAGCTCTGCTTCCCGAAGAACCGCGGCATGCGCATCGACCTGGTGTACGGCAACAAGGCCTTCGCCGAGGCCGTCACCGACAGCTACGTGGACCGCGAGGAGCGCAAGGGCAAGGGCGCCTCCGACCACGCGCCCGTCGTGGTCGACCTGGACGTGTGACCGGCGGGGCCCCCGGGCCCCCACCGGATGATCTCCGCGCGCCGGGTGGTGGACCTGCCGGTGCCGGTGCGACGCTGTTCGGATGAACATCCCGTTTCTGGACAAGTGGCGCAAGCGGCCCGCGGCGGGCGTGGCGCCCCTGGCCGCCGCCTTCGACCGCGACCCCGAGGGCGTGGCGGAACTGCTCGCCGAGTGCGAGCTGCTCCGCGCCCGTGTCGAGGCCACCGGGGTGGTGCTCGACGACAGCCCGCGCTCCCTCCAGGAGCTCGATCAGCTGCCGCCGCTCTGGCGGGAGGACCCCGAGGAGCTGCCCTGGGTGGGGAACGACGCGGGCCTCTATCTCGGCACGGTCGTCGTGCGGAACGTGCCCGGCGCCCACTGGGAGGTCCCGCCGGGCGGCGGGCCGGTGGTGCGGCTGGCCTCCGGCCGGGAGATCCCGGTGGTCGAGGCCGGTCTCGACTGGGCCATGACCGGATCGCCGGAGCTCTCCCAGGTGTACGCGGAGGCCGCCGAGGCCTGAACCGCGGCCGCCCCGCGCCGCCGCGGTCCGCGCTACGGGGGTCGCCCGTGCCCGTCCCGTACCGCCGTCCGCCCCACCCCCCTCACTCATCCGCAGTAAATACGGGTAATCGCCGTTTTCGTGCGTGTCGGGCGTGAAGGCCCTTTTTCTGGTGGATAGTTTGCGCTGACCGCGACACCGCTGAGAAATGGGGCAGGGCAGCGTATGGCCGTCGTCGATCCGCTGATCGAACTGCGTGACGTGAACAAGCACTTCGGCACGCTGCACGTCCTCCAGGACATCAACCTCACCGTCGGCCGCGGTGAGGTCGTCGTCGTCATCGGCCCCTCCGGGTCCGGCAAGTCCACGCTCTGCCGGGCGATGAACCGCCTGGAGAACGTCGAATCGGGCGAGATCCGCATCGACGGGCAGCCCCTTCCCGCGGAGGGCAAGGCGCTCGCCCGGCTGCGCGCCGAGGTCGGCATGGTCTTCCAGTCCTTCAACCTCTTCGCCCACAGAACCGTCCTCGCCAACGTCTCCCTCGCGCAGATCAAGGTCCGCGGGCGGAAGAAGGAGGAGGCCGACCGGCGCTCGCGCGAACTCCTCGACCGGGTCGGCCTCGCCGACCACGCCGACAAGTACCCCGCGCAGCTCTCCGGCGGTCAGCAGCAGCGCGTGGCCATCGCCCGCGCCCTCGCCATGGACCCCAAGGCCCTCCTCTTCGACGAGCCCACCTCCGCGCTCGACCCGGAGATGATCAACGAGGTCCTGGAGGTCATGCAGCAGCTCGCCCACGAGGGCATGACCATGGTCGTGGTCACCCACGAGATGGGCTTCGCCCGCTCCGCCGCCAACCGGGTCGTGTTCATGGCCGACGGCCGGATCGTCGAGGACCGCCCGCCGGAGGACTTCTTCACCGCCCCGCGCAGCGACCGGGCCAAGGACTTCCTCTCCAAGATCCTCAAGCACTGACCGGGGTGGGAACCATGCAGCGTACGCACCGGATCGTGGCCGCCCTCACCGCCCTGCTCGCCACCGCGGCCCTGCTCGGCGGCTGCGGCAAGGAGGGCAGCCCGCCCGTCAAGGGCCCGCAGCCCGACCAACTCCCCGTCTACCGGGTCGCGTCGGCCTTCACCCTGTCCGGCTCGCCGACCTGGAACCGGGCCAAGAAGCGCGGCCGGCTCGTCGTCGGCGCCAAGGAGGACCAGCCGTACATGGGGGAGAAGGACCCCGCCAGCGGCCGTTACTCCGGTTTCGACATCGAGATCGCCAAGATGATGGCGGCCTCCCTCGGCTTCGACCCGGCGACGATCGAGTTCCGCACGATCGCCTCCGCCAACCGCGAGACGGCCCTGCAGAACGGCCAGATCGACTACTACGTGGGCACCTACACCATCAACGACAACCGCAAGAAGCTCGTCGGCTTCGCCGGCCCCTACTACCAGGCCGGGCAGTCCCTCCTCGTCCGCACCGACGAGCACGGCATCCGGGGCCCCGAGGACCTGGCCGGCAAGCGGGTCTGTTCGGCCGCCGGATCCACCCCGTACCAGCGGATCGAACGCGACCACCCCGAGGCCGAACTCGTCGCCTACGACACCTACTCCGTCTGCGTCGACAACCTGCTGACCTTCCAGGTCGACGCCGTCACCACCGACGACACCATCCTCATGGGATACGCGGCCAAGGTGCCCGACGAGCTCAAGGTGGTGGGCAGGCCGTTCTCCGAGGAGCCGTACGGCATCGGCGTCCCCCGCGAGGACGACGCGCTGCGCTTCGCCCTCGACGACGCCATCGCCGCCCACCAGAAGAACGGCGACTGGAAGAAGGCGTACGACGCCACCCTCGGACTCTCCGGAGTGCCCGCCCCCGCCCCGCCCGCCATCGACCGCTACCCGGCGAGCTGACCGCAGGAGCCCCCGACATGGAGTCACCGGCATGGACGTCCTGACCGACAACTTCTCGCTCTACGGCAAGGGTTTCCTCGGCACCGTCGAACTCACCGTCTACGCCTCGGCGCTCGCCCTCGTCCTGGGCTTCGTCATGGCCGCCTTCCGGGTCGCCCCCGTCGGATCCTTCCGGGTCTTCGGCGCCGCCTGGGTGACCGTCCTGCGCAACACCCCGCTCACCCTGCTGTTCTTCGCGGTGATGCTGGGCCTGCCCCGCTTCGGCCTGGTCCTGCCCTTCGAGCTGTTCGCGGTCCTCGCCCTCGGCTGCTACACCTCGGCCTTCATCTGCGAGGCGCTGCGCTCCGGCATCAACACCGTCCCGCGCGGCCAGGGAGAGGCGGCCCGCAGCCTCGGCATGACCTTCGCGCAGACCCTCGGCACCGTCGTCCTCCCGCAGGCCTTCCGCTCCGTCATCCCGCCCATCGGCTCGACGCTGATCGCCCTGGCCAAGAACTCGGCCATCGCCGGCGCCTTCAGCGTCACGGAACTCCTCGGCACCTACAAGACGCTGAGCGAGCTCGGCTACAGCATCATCTGGACCTTCGTCTGGATCGCCGTCGGATACCTGCTCATCACCCTCACCATCAGCGTTCTCTTCAACGTCCTGGAGAAGCGCTGGGGAGTCGCCCGATGACAAGCGCCACCGCCCTCTACGACGTCCCCGGGCCGCGCGCCCGGCGCCGCCACCTCCTCTACGGCCTGCTGTCGACCCTGGTGATCCTCGCCCTGGCCGGATGGATCCTGTACCTCCTCTTCGACACCGGCCAGTTCACCTCCACCAAATGGTCGCCGTTCGCCTACGAGGGCATCCAGGAGCTGCTGCTCACGGGCCTCGGCAACACCCTGAAGGCCTTCGCGTACGCCTCGGTGCTCTCGCTCGCGCTCGGTGCGGTCCTCGCCACCGGACGCCTCTCCGAGCACCGGGTCCTGCGGTGGCTCGCGACCCTGGTCGTCGAGTTCTTCCGCGCCATGCCCGTCCTCGTGATGATCTTCTTCATCTTCGTGGCGCTGAAGGTGCAGCCGCTGCCCGCCCTCGTCGCCGGCCTGACCCTCTACAACGGCTCGGTGCTGGCCGAGGTCTTCCGCGCCGGCGTGCACTCGGTCGCCCGGGGCCAGGGCGAGGCCGCCTACGCGCTCGGCATGCGCAAGACGCAGGTCATGACGTACGTCCTGGTACCGCAGGCGGTCCGCGCGATGCTGCCGGCGATCATCAGCCAGCTCGTCGTGGCCCTCAAGGACACCTCGCTCGGCTTCCTCATCACCTACGAGGAGTTCCTCCACGCCGGCAAGCTGATCGCCTCGAACCTCGACTACGACCTGCCGTTCATCCCCGTCGTCCTGGTCGTCTCACCGATCTACATCGGCATGTGCATGCTGCTCTCCTGGTTCGCCACCTGGGTGGCGCGGCGGGAGCGCCGCAATCCGAAGACCAGGGCCGTCGACGTCGCCCCGGCGGAGCAGGGCACGGTGCTGCCGGGCCGGGAGTAGGCCCGCGCGGGTCACGCCCGCCCGGCAGCAGCCGGTGATCACTCCTCCCGCAGCGGTACCGACACGTACGACGGGTCGGCGGCGGGCGAGGAGAAGGTCAGCTGCGCGCCGGTCGGGTTGTGCTCGATGTAGAGCGGATCGACCGTGTCCACGACGAGGGCGAGCCGGTGCCCGGCCGGGACGTCGTACGCCGTGGAGAACAGCTCCAGGTCGACGGCGAACGGCCGGCCCGGGGTCTTGCCGTGGAAGGTGTACGGGGCGTTGCTCACGAGCTTGCCGACGCCCAGCGGGCCGACGTCGTACAGGTACGCGACGAGGGTGCCGCTCTCCTTCGTCGGGGTGACGGTGGTGTGCAGCAGCGGCGTCCCGCGCACCTTGCGGACCGAGTCGTACCGCTCGGACTGCCAGACGGCCGCGAACGAGCGGGGGAGGAGCGGGACGGAGACGGCGGGCGGGGTCCGCAGGAACTGGTCCAGCAGGTTGGAGAGCAGGACGACGCCGCCGGAGGCCCCCGAGTCCACGTTCGCCCACACGTGCTCGGTGTCGTCGAGGGCGATCCGCTCCCGGTGCGCGTTGACCGACTTCCAGTCCGGGTAGCCCTCGTAGCCGCCGGCGGAGCGGGAGGCGAGCTGGACGGGCTGTTCCCGGTCGACGCCGTTGGCGGCGCCCTTCAGGTGGTGGTCGAACCAGCGGTGGGCGCTGGTCCAGGTGTCGTTCGGCAGGCCCAGGAGCCCGGTGGCCTCGGCGGTGGCGTGGTCGCCGGGGCGGAACTCCAGGCGCTTGGGGCCGGTGAGCTTCTCGAAGAAGGTCGCGTACTGGTTGGGCGGGAAGATCGTGTCGCCCCAGGCGTTGCCGAGCATGACCGCGGTGCGGTTCGCGTTGAGCCGGTCCAGGTGGGTCACGGCGGAGCGCTTGCGGCCCCAGGCGATCATGTCCTCCTCCTTGGCCAGGTTGGAGGAGAGGAAGTCGCCGAGCACCTCCTGGAGTTCGGGACCGGGCCGGCCGGTCAGGTGTCCGGCGCCGCCGAGGAGGGCGGCGGCCTGGAGGTGCTGCGTGCGCCCGCTGTAGATGGAGTCGATGAGGTCGGCCCAGCCGCTGAGCGCCGCGACGGCCTTGACCCGGGGGTCGTGGGCGGCGGCGAGCAGGCTGATCCCGGCGCCGTAACTCACCCCCGCCATGCCGACCTTGGCCGGGTCGGCGGGGGTGTGGGCGAGTGCCCAGTCGATGACCCGGGAGGCGTCGGCGACGTCCCGGGGGCCGGCGGTCTCGATCTCGCCGCCGGACTGCCAGAAGCCGCGCGAGTTGTAACTCACCACGATGTAACCGGAGTCGGCGAGTTTGCGGGCCTGGGCCAGGTATTCGATCTGCGGCATCGCCCAGCTGGTGGGGAGCACGATCACGGGGTGCCGCGCGCCGCCGCCGGTTCCGGCCGGGGTGACGACGTTCGCCTTGAGGACGGTGCCGCCGTCGCCCGCGATGTCGACGAAGCGGACGGAGACGCCGTCCTCGGCGTGGGCGGCCGGGGCGGCGGCGAGGACCGTTCCGGCCAGCAGGGCGGCGGTGGCGGCACCGGCGGAGGCGGTACGGAGCGCGCGGCGCGCGGCGGCGCGGGCGCCGGCGCCCGGAGCGGGCGCGACGCTCGGCCCGGGGGTGGCGGCGGGGTCTTGGCGGGGGTCGTTCACGGGGTGCTCCTCGTGGTGTCACCGGTGGGGACGGTGCGAAGTGACCTGACGGTAACCGGGAGCGCTTACCGGAGGTAACCAGTCGGTAAGTTACGCGAGGGTAACGATTGCGCCACCCCGCCGCCGCCCTCAGGCTTGGCCCGTGGAGCACACCGATGTCTTCGACCCGCGCCGCTACGCCCGAGGCCTCCCGCACGACGCCTACCGCGCCCTTCGCGACCACGCGCCCGTCGCGTGGCAGGAGGAGTACGAAGTGCTCGGCTGGCCCGCGGGGCCCGGCTTCTGGGCCGTCAGCCGCCACGCCGACGTCGTCCGCGTCCTCAAGGACGCCGGGACGTACTCCTCCCACCTCGGCGCCACCCAGATCCGCGACCCCGACCCCGCCGACCTGCCCTTCATCCGGCGCATGATGCTCAACCAGGACCCGCCCGCCCACGGCCGGCTGCGCCGGCTCGTCAGCCGCGCCTTCACCCCCGGCCGTGTCGGACGATTCACCGCGACCGCCCGCGCACGCGCCCACCGCCTGATCGACGCGGCCCTCGCCGGCGGCGGCCCGGCCGACCTCGTCCGTACCGTCACCGACGACTACGCGCTGCTCAACCTCACCGACCTGCTCGGCGTCCCCGCGAACGACCGCGGACTCCTCCACACCTGGACCGAACGGGTCATCGCCTACCAGGACCCCGATGAGCCGCCCGTCCTCGACGCGTCCGGCCGGCCCGTCAACCCCCGGTCACCCGCGCGGCTGGCCGACATGTTCGCCTACGCGCAGGACCTCGCCGCGTACAAGAGGCGCCACCCCGCCGACGACGTCATGACCTCCCTCGCCACCTCCGCCCTCGCCGACGCCGAACTGGAGATGTTCTTCTTCCTGCTCACCGTCGCGGGCAACGACACCGTCCGCAGCGCCGCCCCCGGCGGGCTGCTCGCCCTGGCCGGGTCCCCCCGCGAACAGGCCCGCCTGTGGAACGGGGAGGTCTTCCTCGACACGGCCGTCGAGGAACTCCTGCGCGTCCACCCGCCGGTGCTCACCTTCCGCCGCACCGCCACCCGGGACACCGCGCTCGCCGGCGTCCGGATCGCCGCGGGCGACAAGGTCGTCGTCCTCCACCCCTCCGCCAACCACGACGAGCGCGTCTTCCCCGATCCCCTCCGGCTCGACCTCGGGCGCGGCCCCAACCCTCACGTGTCCTTCGGCGACGGACCCCACGTCTGCCTCGGCGCGCACTTCGCCCGCCTCCAGCTCGGCGTGCTGTACGACGTGGTGCGGGAGCGCTGCGCCGGCCTGGAACTCGCCGGGCCGCCCCGCCGCCTGGTCTCCAACTTCATCAACGGCGTCACGTCGCTGCCGGTGCTGCTGCGGGCACGGTCGTCGCCTCGCGCGTGACGTCCGCCACCAGCTCCACCACGTCCGGCCCGTAGGCCCCCGAGTTCACCACCTTCAGCAGCAGTACGAAGGAGCCCGAGCGGTGCCGGCGGGCGAGCGCCCTGTGATGCCGGGCCAGATAGCGGGTGGCCGCCTGGTTGGTGATCGCCCGCTGCCCGCAGAAGAGGAAGACCGGCCGGCCGCCCTCACCCGCCGTGAGCCGGGCGAGCAGCACGTACTCGGCGACCCCCGCCTCCGGCCGGTACGTCTCCCGGCCGATCACGAACGCCCCCCGGTCGGGGCCCGGCTCCACCTCCACGTTCACGGTCACCCCGGGCAGCAGGGTGGCCAGGTGCGCGCCCGTCCGGCGGTTGCTGTACGGCCCCCCGAGGCAGAACTCGGTCCGGTCGCCGAAGCCCTGGTGCGCCTGGTCGTGGGGGGTGATCCTGGCCAGCGCGCCGCAGTCCTTGATGAGCGCCGACAGCTCCAGCAGGGCGAACACGTCGTACCGGTGCACCGAACGGTCGGTGCCCGACTCCTTGTTCACCACGAGCAGGCATTCGGCACCGGCGGGCAGCCCGAAGAACGCCCGCTGACGGCGGAGCCCGCGCCGCCACAGATACGTGCGCCCCAGCCACCCCAGCGAGGCGCTGACCCCCGTCGCCAGCACGCCGAGCACGATGTTGCGCAGGTCCTCGTCCATGGCCGCGCATGCTATCGACCCGCCGCTCCCGCGTTCGAGGCGGTCCTGACGACGGGGGCGCGCGGAAGTTACAGTGCGCGGACGGTCGCCGACCGGCTGACAGGAGGTAGGAATGCGCCGCTCCGCCGCAGGATGGCTCTCCGCGCTCGCCGTCGTCACGACGGCACTCTCGACGGGAGCCGCCGCCCCGCCCGCCGCGCCCGCCGGCGCCCCACCGAGGCCGGCGCCGGTCAAGACACCCGTCGCCACCGGGTACGGCGGAGCCGTCGCCAGTGTCGACGCCGACGCCTCCGCCGCCGGCATCGAGGTCCTGCGCAAGGGCGGCAACGCCGTCGACGCCGCCGTCGCGGTGGCCGCCGCGCTCGGCGTCACGGAGCCGTACTCGGCCGGCATCGGAGGCGGCGGCTACTTCGTGCACTACGACGCCAGGACCCGCACCGTCCACACCGTCGACGGACGCGAGACCGCCCCGCTCTCCGCCGACGCGGGCCTCTTCACCGAGAACGGCCGGCCCATCCCCTTCGAGGAGGGCATGACCAGCGGCCTGGGCGTCGGCACCCCCGGCACCCCCGCCACCTGGAGAACCGTGCTCGACGCCTGGGGCAGCAAGCCGCTCGCCACGCTCCTCGAACCCGCCGAGCGCCTCGCCCGCGACGGCTTCACCGTCGACGCGACCTTCCGTGCCCAGACCGCCGCCAACGAGGCCCGCTTCCGGGACTTCCCGGCCTCCGCCGACCTCTTCCTCCCCGGCGGAAAGCTGCCCGTGGTCGGCAGCGTCCTCAAGAACCCCGACCTGGCCCGTACGTACGACACACTCGGCCGCCACGGCGTCGGCGCGCTCTACCGGGGACCGATCGCCCGGGACATCGTCGACACCGTCCGCACGCCCCCCGTCCGCGAGGGAGCCACCCGCAAGGTGCGGCCCGGCGACCTGACGGAGCGTGATCTCGCGTCGTACCGGACCCTGTTCCGCGAGCCGACCCGGATCGGCTACCGCGGCCTCGACGTGTACGGCATGGCGCCCTCCTCCTCCGGCGGCACCGGCGTCGGGGAGGCGCTCAACATCCTGGAGGGCACCGACCTCGCCGGCGCCTCCCAGGGCCGCTACCTCCACCGGTTCATCGAGGCCAGCCGCATCGCCTTCGCGGACCGGGGCCGCTGGGTCGGCGACCCCGCCTTCGAACCCGTCCCCACCAAGGAGCTGCTCTCCCAGCGGTACGCCGACTCCCGGGCCTGCCTGATCCGCGACGACGCCGCCCTGACCAGCCCGCTCGCGCCGGGTGACCCCCGCCGGCCGGTGCCCTGCGCGACCGGCGGCCCGGCGGCGCCCACGACGTACGAGGGCGAGAACACCACCCATCTGACGGTCGCCGACAAGTGGGGCAACGTCGTCGCGTACACCCTCACCATCGAGTCCACCGGCGGCAGCGGCATCACCGTGCCCGGCCGCGGCTTCCTGCTCAACAACGAGCTGACCGACTTCTCCTTCGCGCCCGCGTCGCCCGCCGTGCACGACCCGAACCTGCCCGGCCCCGGCAAGCGCCCCCGCTCCTCCATGTCCCCGACGATCGTCCTCGACCGGCACGACCGGCCCGTCCTGGCCCTCGGCTCGCCGGGCGGCGCCACCATCATCACCACCGTCCTGCAGACCCTCACCGGGGTCGTGGACCGCGGCCTGCCGCTCGTCGACGCCATCGCCGCACCGCGCGCCAGCCAGCGCAACCAGGCCACGACGGAGCTCGAACCCGAGCTCTGGAACAGCCCGTTGAGGGCGGAGCTGGAGCGGATCGGCCACGCCTTCCGGCAGAACCCGGAGATCGGCGCCGCCACCGGGGTCCAGCGCCTCCCGGACGGCCGCTGGCTGGCCGCCGCCGAGACCGTCCGCAGGGGCGGCGGTTCGGCGATGGTCGTCCGCCCGGCACCGGGCCGGTAGGGCGGGTACAGGGCCGGGGCGCCCGGCGGCTACGGCGCCGTCAGGATCCGGGGGCCGTCGTCCGTCACGGCCACCGTGTGCTCGGCGTGCGCGGCGCGGGAGCCGTCGACCGTACGCACCGTCCAGCCGTCCCGTGCCGTGCAGTGGTCGTCGCCCCCGCCGCCGATGAGCATCGGTTCGATCGCCAGCACCATCCCGTGGCGCAGCGGCATGCCCCGGCCCGGGCGTCCCTCGTTGGGGACGCCCGGGTCCTCGTGCATGGTCCGGCCGATGCCGTGGCCGCCGAAGCCGTCCGGGATGCCGTAGCCCGCCCGGCGGCAGACCCGGCCGACGGCGTGGGCGATGTCCCCGATCCGGTTGCCGACGACGGCCGCCGCGATGCCCGCCTCCAGGGCCTCCTCGGCCGTGGCGACGAGCCGGGTGTCCTCGGGCCGCGCCCGGCCGACGGTGAAGCTCACCGCCGCGTCGCCCGCCCAGCCGCCGAGCAGCGCCCCGCAGTCGACCGAGACCAGATCCCCGTCGGCGAGCGGGGTGCCGTCCGGGATGCCGTGCACGATCGCGTCGTTGACCGACACGCAGAGCACGGCCGGGAAGGGCGTCGGCGCCCACTCGGGGCGGTAGCCGAGGAACGGCGACCCGGCCCCCGCCGCGTCCAGCACCGCGCGGGCCGCCCGGTCCAGCTCCCGGGGCGTCACACCGGGCGCGGCCTTCTCCCGAGCGGCCGCGAGGGCGTGCGCCACCACCCGCCCCGCCTCGCGCATGGCCCGCAGATTCGCGTTCGTCTTGATCTCCACCATGCCAATTACTATACCGGTATTAGAATGGTGTCATGGTGCGCACACCCCTCACCCCCGAAGAGCGCGAGCGCGGCGAACGCCTCGGCCTCCTGCTGCGCGAGGCGCGCGGCGAGCGGTCGATGGCCGAGATCGCCGCGGCCGCCGGCCTCTCGGCCGAAACGCTCCGCAAGATCGAGACCGGCCGGGCCCCCACCCCCGCCTTCTTCACCGTCGCCGCCCTCGCCGGCGTCCTCGGCCTCTCCCTCGACGATCTGGTCGTGCACTGCTCCCCGCTGCCCGCCTGAGCCGCCCCGGAGGGAAACCGCCGGAACGGTGGTACCGCCCGGGGCGGCGTGTCAGCATGGCGCGGTGACGCAGATCATCAAGGGGGGCAACCTCGGTGTTGCCGGTCAGGTGTGGCGGGTCGGGGTGGTCCGGGGAGTCCCCGGGGACGGCGTACCGGAGGTGGACACCTCGGCGCTGCTGCTCGACGCCTCGGGCAGGGTCAGGGACGACGGTGACCTCGTCTTCTACAACCGGTTGTCCCACGCCACCGGTGCCGTGCGGCACGCGGGGAGGGTGGCGGGAGAGGGGCGGACGGTCGCGGACTGGCTGGAGATCGACACGGGTCGCGTGGAGCCCGCCGTGCAGCGGATCGTCATCGCCGCCTCCTGCGACGGCGGAACGTTCGGCCAGGTGCCGGGCCTCTACCTGA
>NZ_JAPSIW010000720.1 GCF_031178505.1 Streptomyces sp.
ACCGGGTCGCCCGCCGGGATCGCCTGGCCGCCGATGCTCAGGTCCCGGGTCGCGTACCGCCAGGTCGCCAGCTCCACCGGCCCGTCGAACCGCAGCAGCTCCTCGACCCCCGTCTCCAGGAGCCCGGTCTCACCGGCCGCGAGGGAGGCCTGGAGCCGCTCGCGCTGCTCCGGGTGCCGCAGCAGCTGATAGGTGCCGTTGCCGATGAGGTTGATGGTGGTTTCGAAACCGGCGAAAAGCAGGACGAAACACATGGCCGTGGCCTCGGCCTCGGTGAGGTGGTCGCCGTGGTCACTGGCCCGGATGAGTCCGGAGATCAGGTCGTCGCCGAGGTCCTGCCGCTTGCGGTGGATCAGCTCGGCGAGGTAGCCCCGGATCTTCTTCACCGACCGGGCGACGCCGCCGCGCGGCCCGCCGCCGTGCCGGATCATCATCCCCGCCCAGTCCCGGAAGTCGTCCTGGTCCTCGGCGGGCACGCCCAGCAGGTCGCAGATGGCGTAGATGGGCAGCGGGAAGGCGAAGTCGTGGATGAGGTCCGCCTCCCCCTTCTCCGCGAAGCCGTCGATGAGCCGGTCGGTCAGCTCCCGCACGCGCGGGGCGAACTCCGCGACCCGGCGCGGGGTGAAGGCCTTGGAGACGAGCCGGCGCAGCCGGGTGTGGTCCGGCGGGTCGATGTTGAGCAGATGCGTCATCAGCCCCGCGCTGCGCTCGCCCGGAATGCCGGTCTTGCCCGGTTCGGCGTGGTGGACGGGGTTCTTGGAGAGCCGCTGGTCGGCGAGGGCCTGCCGGGCGTCCGCGTACCGGGTCACGAGCCAGGCCTCGACCCCGCTGGGCAGCCGCGTCCGGTGGACGGGTGCGTGCTCCCGCAGCCAGGCGTAGGCGGGGTACGGGTCGGTGGCGAACTCCCAGGTGAAGAGTGCGGGCGCCGGGGGCGGGTCCTGGGGCGGTACGGCGGAGGGCTCGGGGGGCGGTACGGGGGTGCTGCTCACCCCCCGACCGTACCGCCCGCCCCCTCCGGCCTCCGGGGGCCCCGACCGTCCCCCGTCCCCTCCGGCCCCCGGGTCCCCGGGTCCCCGACCTGACGTATGAAGATCGCGCGGGCCCCCGGTGAAGGCGGGTGGCCTAGATTCCCCCCGTGGATGCCCAGTTGCTCAGGAGCACGTTCGCGGTCGTCGAGAGACGGGCCGAACACGCCGTCGCCTTCTTCTACGCGCATCTCTTCCGCCACAACCCGGGCGTACGCGAGCTGTTCCCCGCCGACATGCGGCCCCAGCGGGACCGTCTCTTCGCCGCCCTCACGCACGTGGTGACCCACCTGGAGGACCCCCGGCTCGCCTCCTACCTGACGCACCTGGGCCGGGACCACCGGAAGTTCCTGGCCTCTCCCCCGCTGTACGCCGCCGTCGGCACGAGCCTTCTCGCCGCCTTCGCGCAGACCGCCGGGGCGGCCTGGACGGTGGAGGCGGAGAAGGCCTGGAGTGAGGCGTACGCGCGGGTGGCCGAGCTGATGATCCGGGGCGCGGAGGAGGCCGCCGGGGCGGGGGAGCCCGCCTGGTGGGACGCGGACGTGGTGCGTCACGCACGGTACGGCGAGGATCTGGCCGTCCTCACGCTCCGGCCCCGCCGGCCCTTCCCGTACCGCCCGGGCCAGTACGTGAGCGTCAGCTCGCTGCGGGCCCCGCGCGTCTGGCGGACGTACTCGCTCGGCAACGCGCCCCGCCCGGACGGGACGGTGGAGCTGCACGTGAGCCGGGTGCCCGGCGGGGTGATGAGCACGGTGCTGGTGGAGGAGACGGGGCCCGGGGAGGTCCTGCGGCTGAGCGCGCCCGGCGGCGCGCTGACGGCGGACGGGCCCGCGGACGCCCTGCACACCTATATATGCGCGGGTACGGGCTGGGCGCCGGTGAAGGCCCTCCTGGAGGAGGCGGCCGGGCGCGGGCCGGACCTGGAAGGGCGGCTGTTCGTGGTGGGGCGCGCGAAGGAGTACCTGTACGGGCGGGGGGACGCGGAGCGGCTGGGCGCGCGCCTGCCGGGACTGAGCGTCACGTTCATCACGGCCGCGCCCGGCCGTCCCCGGGAGCAGGCGACCGAACGGCTGCTGACGGCGCTGCGGTCGTGCGTCCGGTGGCCGGAGCACGAGGTGCGGCTGGCGGGACCGCCGGGTTTCCTGACGGAGGTCGCCCGGACGCTTCAGGAGCTGGGGGCGGACCCGGCCCGGATCCGGCACGACGCGCTGCCGCCGGTGGGCCGGTTCGCCGCCCGTCCGGCGACGCGCGCGGAGTGGCTGCTGGCCCGCCCGCCGCTCCCCTGGCTCGACCCGGCGGCCCGCGCCCCGCGCGCGCCCTGAGCCGGGCCTGACCGCTGTCCTACAGCCCTTCCGCCGCGCGGATGGCGTCGCGGTAGGCGCGGGCGGCCGCGCGCAGGGCCGCCTCCGGATCCACGCCCTCGGCCTCGGCGCGGGCGGCGAGGTGGAGGAGTTCGTAGCCGATGCCCTCCCCGGCCGGCGGGGGCACGTCGAGGCCGGCGGTACGGACGCGGCCGGCGAGCTTCGCGGCGAGCGCGAGGCCGGGCTGTCCGAGCGGCACCCCGTCGGTGACGGAGTCCCGCTGCTTCTCGGCCGCCTTGGTGCGCAGCCAGTGCGCCTTGACGTCCTCGGGGGTCTCGGCGGTGGCGTCCCCGAAGACGTGCGGGTGCCGGTGGACGAGCTTCCCGACGATCGTTCCGGCGACGTCGTCCACGGAGAACGGCTCCTCGGGGTCCTCCTCGGCGATCCGGGCGTGGAAGACGACCTGGAGCAGGACGTCGCCGAGTTCCTCGCGCAGTTCCTCCCGGCTGCCGTCCTCGATGGCCTCGACCAGCTCGTAGGCCTCCTCGATGCCGTATTTGGCGAGGCCCCGGTGGGTCTGCCGGGAGGACCAGGGGCACTCGCGGCGGATGCGGTCCATGACCTGCACGAGGTCGAGGAGCCGGGCGCCCGGCAGGTCGTACGAGCCGGGCAGCAGCTCCAGGTCGGGCATGGCGACCCGGCCGGAGCCGGCGAGACGGGCGAGCCCGTCGGTCAGGTCGCGGTCGCCCTCGCCGGACGGCAGCACGAGGACGGTCCGGCCCCCGGCGCAGGCGGCGACGAGCTCCTCGGCGGTGGGCCGCAGGTGCTCGACAGCGACGCCCGCCTCCGTCAGGTACGGCAGCTGGGGGTGGTGCGCGTCGGGGCAGAGCACCCGGTCCGCACCGCGCAGCGCCTGCCAGGCCGGCCAGGACAGCAGTCCGGGTGCGACGCGGTGGCTGGCGGTGAGCAGGACGATGCGGCCGGGGCTCTCAGAAGTCACCTTCCGAACCTACCTCCCCGCGCCGACCCCTCCCCGGACACCCCCGGCGAGTGAGCCGGAGGGTGCGCCGGGGGAACGGTCGCGAGCGCGCGCAGGCCCGCGAGGGACGAGCGGGTCGAGCACGGTCGGGGCCGTGAGTCCGGCCCGGGGCGCCCGGAGGCGAACCGAGCCTGGAAAGGAGGGGCGAGTGAGCCGGAGG
>NZ_JAPSIW010000721.1 GCF_031178505.1 Streptomyces sp.
CACCGTGGAGCGCGTGACCGGTCACGCGGACCTTGGTCTGCGGGGAGGAGAACGAGGTGGCGTTCTCCAGGAGCTCGGCGAGCAGGTGGACGAGGTCGTTGACGACCCGGCCGGCGACCTCGGTCGCCGGGACCGCGGCCAGCTCGATGCGCTCGTACTGCTCCACCTCGGAGGCGGCGGCGCGCAGGACGTCGACGAGGGGGACCGGCCGGGTCCAGCGGCGGCCCGGCTCCTCGCCGGCGAGGACGAGGAGGTTCTCGCCGTTCCGGCGCATACGGGTCGCGAGGTGGTCCAGCTTGAACAGCGAGGACAGCTGGTCCGGGTCGGCCTCGCGGGACTCCAGCTCGGAGATGAGCGACAGCTGACGCTGGATGAGGCCCTGCGAGCGGCGCGAGAGGTTGGTGAACATCGCGTTGACGTTGCCCCGCAGAAGGGCCTGCTCGGCGGCGAGGCGGACCGCCTCGCGGTGCACCTCGTCGAAGGCCGCGGCCACCTGGCCGATCTCGTCCCGGGAGTGCACACCGACGGACTCGACGGAGGTGTCGACGTCCTGCGGGTCGGCCTCGGAGAGCTGCTTGACCAGCTCGGGCAGGCGTTCCTGGGCGACCTTGGTCGCGGTGTCCTGGAGCCGGCGCAGCGAGCGGATCATGGACCGGGCCACGACGAAGGCGCCGATGAGCGAGACGCCGAGGACGAGGAGGATCAGCGCACCGTTGATGACGGCGTCGCGCTGCGACTCCTGCCGCAGCTCACGGGCCATCGTCTCCATCTCGCCGAGGAGCTGGCGCTCCATCTTGTCCATGGCGGCGATCTTGGTGCCGTACTCGTCGGTGAAGTTCAGGTGACCCCGCTTGGGGGCCTCCGGCATCGCCGTGTCGTTCTTCAGCACCCGCTCCGCGTACTTGTCGGCGGAGAGGATCGTGGGGTTGCTGGAGTTCAGCGGAGCGGTCAGCTCGGCGGCGTTGCCGCCGGTCGACTCGTACACCGCCTCGAAGGACTTGAGCTCGTCCTTCTCACTGTTGAGCGCGGCCTCGCCGTACAGGCGGTCACCCTGCTGGAGCTTTCCGGAGGTGGTGTCGCTCGACGGGAGGGCGGCGGCGATGATCGCCTGCTGGATGGAGGCGTACTCCTTGGCGGACGAGAACGCGGCGAGCGCCCGGGTCCGCTTGATCATCTCCGGGTTGCTGGTCGCCTGCGCCATGTCCTGCGAGAGGCTGAGCAGCGAACGGATGAGACGGCTGTACGCCTCGACCGTCACCGAGTCGGAGACGCCCTTGGTGTAGGCGGTGGTCCGGATGTCGTGGAGCTGCATGACCTGCGTGGCGATCTGCCCGACGTTCTGGCGGATGCTGCGCAGGGCCTCGTCGCCCTCGGTGGCCGGGATCTCCTCGGTGGCCTGGAGGAAGGCCTTGAGCTCGCGGTCCGTGCGCTTGCGCGGGGTGGAGACCAGGTAGTCGCTGGCCGGGCGGCCGTTGGCCAGCGGGCCGGCGGACTGGTCGCGCTCGTACTGGAGGGCCTGGGCGAGGTCGGTCGCCTCACGGGTCAGCTTGGTGAGCAGCTGCATGTGGTCGAGCTGCTCCATGTCCTGGAGCGACTCGCTGATGCGGATGCCGCCCAGGGTGGTCGCCGCGACCACGGGGAGGGTGAGGAGGGCGACCAGGCGCGTGGAGATGCGCCAGTTCCGCAGGGCTATTCGCGGCCCGGGGTCGTTCTCGGCCTTCAGCGGGGGAGCGGCCGCGGCGTCGGACGGCGCGGCGGACGGTGCCGACGGGCCGGGGCGGCGGCCGCCGTCGCCCTCGCCGGACGGTCCCTTGCCCTGGTTCGGGGTGTGCGGGGCCGAGGGACCGCGGTCGGTCCCGGCACGCGGTTCCTGCTCCGCCGGAGCTTCCGCTCGGCCCTGACGGGCCTGGGCAGACCCCGAGCCATCCCTCTTGAAACGTCCCTGCACTAGCGTCGCAACCTCTGGACCAGGCGTCCCCCCGGGTGAACGGAGAGGACGGTGTCGGCGTCGATGGGGCGCAGGCGCGCCCCAGGTGGTCGATCGGTGACCGGCGCAGATCCCCCTTTCCCGCCACTCGGCCGGCGCTGTGTTGCGCCTCCCTGCGCGCCGGCTTGAAACCCGCGGCGGTGCGTGGAATTCCAGCACAGTGCCGGATCTCCAACAAGGGCAGCGTGTCGCACCCGGGAGGGAGTGACAACGTGTACGCGGCGGGTCACCCGACGTAGAAGATGATCACGGAGGATTGGGACTTTTCCTCTCCAATGACCTGGCGTACCCGTGTGTCCCAGTCGCGATGATCAGGAGCGGAATAGCGCATTCAGTGGCGTAATGTCCGTTTGGTTAAGGGTCGAGCGCTGTCCGTAATGCCTGGTATGGGCGTCAACGGGTGAGCAAACTCACACCCTGTTTGATGTCTTCGCCATGCATTCGAAGGGAATCGGATGTTTAGCCTGACGCTTTACAGATGCGCGCCCCGCCCGGGCGCCCTCCCGGAACAAGGTCTGATCACCACGATGAAGACGACGACGCTCCGCACCACGGCCAACCCCCGCCGCTCCACCCTCGCCCACCTCGAGGACGCCGCCCAGCTCGACCGGGGCGCCCGCCCCGAGTACGCGGCCGAGCTGCCCGGCAGGACCGCCAACCCGCGCCGCACCGTCCTCATGCAGCCCCCGGCCCCGTACCGGCCGCAGCCGTACGCGTCCGCCTCGCGCTGACCCCGCGCCCCGCCCGTACGGCCCGGCCCCGGCCGCCGGTCCGCCGCCCCGCGCCGCGTTAGCCTGGAGCGTCAGACTCCAGCCAGTACCAAGTGAGGGGCGACAGCACTCGTGCGCATCGCCAGATTCTCCCTCGACGGCAACGTCGCCTTCGGCGCCGTCGAGGGTGAGGGACCCGCCGAGTCCGGCGGCCTGGTCCTCGACATCATCAAGGGCATCCCCTACACCGACTTCGAGCTCAGCGGGACGAAGATCCCGCTGAGCAAGGTCCGGCTCCTGCCGCCCGTGCTCCCCAACAAGGTCGTGGCCATCGGCCGCAACTACGCGGAGCACGCCCGGGAACTCGGCAACGAGGTGCCCGACGTCCCCGTCGCCTTCTTCAAGCCCACCACCTCCGTGATCGGCCCCGGCGACGCCATCGAGTACCCCTCCTTCTCCCGCGAGCTCCACCACGAGGCCGAACTGGCCGTGGTGATCGGCCGCATGTGCCGCGAGGTGCCCCGCGAACGCGTCAAGGACGTCGTCTTCGGCTACACCTGCGCCAACGACGTCACCGCCCGCGACGTGCAGCAGCGCGAGAAGCAGTGGGCACGCGCCAAGGGCTTCGACACCTCCTGCCCCCTCGGCCCCTGGGTGGAGACGGAGCTCGACCCGGCCGACCTGACCGTCCAGGCCACGGTCAACGGCGAACAGCGCCAGCTCGGCCGCACGAGCGACATGATCCGCTCCGTCGAGGACCTCGTCGTCCACATCACCGAGGCCATGACGCTGCTCCCCGGCGACGTCATCCTCACCGGCACCCCCGCC
>NZ_JAPSIW010000722.1 GCF_031178505.1 Streptomyces sp.
CCGACTCACGGGTGCAGCTCTCCCTCGACCTGGGCACGACGACCGCGCTGAGCGAGACCCAGCGCGCGCTCGTCCTCGACCGGCTCTCCGGCAGACTCTCGGGCACGGTGCTCACCGTCAGCGCCGCGGAGCACCGTTCGCAGCGGCGCAACCGGACCGCGGCGAGACAGCGTCTTGCCGCCCTCCTCCGCGAGTCCCTGGTCCCGGCTCCCGTCCGGCGGCCGACCCGACCGACGAACGGCTCGCGGCGACGACGGCTCGAGGGAAAACGCCGGCGCTCCGAGACCAAGCAGAGCCGCAGGCGGCCCGGGTCCGAATGAGCTGCGGGCCGGCGCGGACCGTCCGGCGCGCTCACGCCTCGGCGCTCCACGAAGAGCTCGGGACCCGTCTGAGGGATCCGGGGAGAGCCGTTCACACCGTGGACGTCATGTCTCCTGTCCCCGCTTGCGCGTCTTGCAGGTGCAAATTCTCTCCCGTAGGAAGAGGGGAGGTGACGCGCAGCGGCCCGTCACTCTGATGAGGGGCGCGTCGATGAGCGAGAAGCAGGGAACGTCGAAGGTCCTGGTAGCAGTGGGGACGGCCCTGTTCCTCGTGCCGTTCTTCGTCCTGCGGCAGACGGACCTACCCTTCCGGGTGACGGTGCTGTGGCTCGGAGTGCTGCTCGTCGCCACTCTTCTGTTCGGCTCGTGGGCCCGCCACGCGCCCCGCCATCAACGGTTCGACCTCGAGGACGAGTGGGAGTCCGGCCTGCCGGCCGACCAGGCCCTGGAGCGGATCACGGAGCACTTCCGGGCGGAAGGGGCCACGGTCCGGCACCAGAAGCGAGAGGCCGTCGTCGAGGTCGGATCGGACTTCACGTTCCGATTCACCGGGATCGAGTCCGTGAGGGGCCGGCGCGCCTTCCCCTCCACCCTGACCGTGACGGCGATCAGCACGGGGGCCGGCTCCACCCTGCGAGCGCAGAGCCGGGACAACCTGGGGTGGTACGCCGGGATGCACTCCTGGATCCCGCAGTGGGCGGAAGAACGCAACGCGCACCTCATCGACTCCGCCCGCTGCCTCACGGGCGCTGCCACGGAGCGCGCCCATCCCGATGCCGTCAAGGATCGCCCGTCGGACGACAGCTTCCGCCCGGAGAACGCCATGAACCGGTCCTCCGCAGTGATCGTGTGGGGTTGCTGGGTGGCCCTCACGGTCCTCGTCGTCCTGGAGGGCGGACCGCTTCCGGGCTTCTACTGGTTCTTCACCGCCGCGGTGGCCCTCTTCACCGCGCTCCTGCTCCGGTCACGACGCAGGCGGGACCGGTCCTGGTCCGGACGACTGCAGAAGAGGTGAGCTGACCGGCTCCACCCCGACCCCGCACCACCCTCGAACACCGTGAAGGACGGACCCGCATGCAGGACTCACAGTTCCTCGTTCTCCTCGTCGGCTTCGGCGTGCTCATCGCGATCTCCGGGACCTTGATGTACGGCCGCCGCGCCCTGGCCCGCCGCCTCGAGGAGGACCCGCACGAGCAGACCGTCCGGAGCGTCGAGCTGGTCGCCGGGTGGACGCCCACGGTGCTGTCCCTCGGGTTCCCGCTGCTGGCACTGCTCATCCCCATCCATGATCTCCACCGTGGCTTCCAGCTCATGGTCATCGGGTTCTTCGCCCTGGGTGTGATCTGGTTGCTCGCCATCGTTGGAATCCCGCGGCTCACCAACCTGATGGCGCAGCAGGCCTATGCCAGCACGCCCGGTTCCCGAGACGATGGTGAGACGCCGGAGCTCTACCAGGACGTCATGCGGCGCTTCCTGCCCTGTGCCGGCGCGCTGGTGGCTCTGGCCTTCGTCGTCGTGGTGCTCCGGGTGCTGATGCAGGGGTGACGGTCGGCATGGACGGTCACGTGAACGACGCGCCCGTGCCCGGTCATGCGCCTGCCACTACGCTGCACGGGGCGCGCTTTTCCCGGGGCGACGGGTACTCCGCGCCGGCGGCCGGATCGGTCGTCCGCCTCCGGGCATGACGAGAGCGCCTCCGCCAGGGAGATGGCGGGGCGCTCTCGTCGGCGGCGCCGGGGGAACGCCTTCCATGTCACCGGGGATCAGGAGGCGACAGTTCCACCATAGATGCGAATGTCTGTTACCCGACAGCCAACTTACGATGTTCCTCAGCGGTAGCTCGACCTGCGCCGCCCTCGGCGGCCTCCGGCTCGCGGAGTCCGCCGCCCTCCAGCTGACCGAGGTCGAGTTCCTGCGCCGTGCGGGGCACGGCCGGCGGCACCTCTCCGTCTCCGGCCTCGTCGCTGCCGGGTGCGATGTGATGATCGCGCAGAGGGCACCGGGGCGCCCCTCGGTGCCGGTCACGCTGAACACCTGCAGTCACCTGTGGCCCAGGGCGGAGGACCGCACCGGAGCGGCTGTGCAGGGGCTCCCGGATTCCGCCTCCGATCATTCTGCGGAGTCCGGGCGGACGGCGCGGACCGTGCCGCGTCCGACGGAGCCGGCTACACGTTGAAGCGGAACTCCACCACGTCGCCGTCGCGCATGACGTAGTCCTTGCCCTCGATCCGGACCTTGCCGGCGGCCTTGGCCTCGGCCATGGACCCGGCGGCGTCGAGGTCCTCGAAGGAGACGATCTCGGCCTTGATGAAGCCGCGCTCGAAGTCGGTGTGGATCACGCCGGCGGCCTGCGGGGCGGTGGCCCCCACGGGCACGGTCCAGGCGCGGGACTCCTTGGGCCCGGCGGTGAGGTAGGTCTGCAGCCCGAGGGTGGAGAACCCGGTCCGGGCCAGCTTGTCGAGTCCGGCCTCGTCCTGCCCGGACATCTCCAGCATCTCCTTCGCCTCCTCCTCGTCGAGCTCCACGAGCTCGGCCTCGAGCTTCGCGTCGAGGAACACGGCGTCGGCGGGTGCCACGAGGTCCCGCAGCTCCTGCTGCTTGGCGGGGTCGGCCAGCACGCCGTCGTCGGCGTTGAAGACGTAGATGAAAGGCTTGGCGGTGAGCAGGCTCAGGTCGCGCAGCTGGTCGACGTCGAGCTTCTCCTCCCCGGCGACGGCGAAGACGGTGTCCCCGCGCTCGAGGACCGCCTGCGCCTGCTGCATCGCGGCGAGCTTGGCGGGGTCGGCCTTCTTGATCTTGACCTGCTTCTCCAGGCGCGGGATCGCGTTCTCGAGGGTCTGCAGGTCCGCAAGGATCAGCTCGGTGTTGATGGTCTCCATGTCGGAGGCCGGGTCGATCTTGCCGTCGACGTGGATCACGTCCGGGTCGTCGAAGGCGCGCACGACCTGGGCGATGGCCTGCGCCTCGCGGATGTTGGCCAGGAACTGGTTGCCCAGGCCCTCCCCTTCGGAGGCGCCCTTCACGATCCCGGCGATGTCCACGAAGGACACCGTGGCCGGCAGGATCCGCTCGGAGCCGTGGATCTCCGCGAGCCGGTCCAGCCGCGGGTCCGGCAGGTTGACCACGCCGATGTTCGGCTCGATGGTCGCGAACGGGTAGTTCGCCGCCAGGACGGTGTTGCGGGTCAGCGCGTTGAACA
>NZ_JAPSIW010000723.1 GCF_031178505.1 Streptomyces sp.
ACGGTCCGGTCGAGCAGCCGCCGCAGGGCGCCGAGGAGATCGTCGGGGCCGGTGACGAGCCGTACGGCGGGGACGGCGTGGCCGGGGAGCGCGGGCGCGCCGGACTCGTCGGCGGGGGCGGGCCGTTCGGACGGGGAGGCCAGGAGGAGGGTCGCCCGGCCGGCGTCCTGTTTGCGGAGCAGGCGGATCGCCTCGGCGGCGGAGGCGGTGCCGTCGGCGGCGAGGGCGTCGGCGGCGGCCCCGAGGGCGGCGGCGACCGGGATCTCGTACCCGGGGGTGACGGTGAGGAGTGCGGCGGCGGGGCCGAGGAGCCCGGAGAGGCCGGCGGAGAGCAGGGCCTCCGTGCCGTCCTTGCGGCGCAGGCCGAGCGCGAGCGTGTCGTGGCGGGCCCGGGTGGCGGCGCGGCGGCGTTCCGCCTCCCCGGAGTCCTCCCGGGCGGCGCTCAGGGCGGCTTCGGCGCCGGCGAGTTCGCGGCGGGCCTCCTCGTACCGCTCGGTGTGCTCGGTGTCCTCGGCCTCCAGTCCTTTCACCTCGGCGCGCAGCCGCTCGTACTCCTCCTGCGCGGTGACGGCCCGCTCGGCCGCCTCGTCGCGGGCGGTGGTGAGGCGGTCGATCTCGGCCTGGGCGGCGGCGGCGCGCGAGCGGGCGGCACCGGCCTGGCCCTGGAGCCGGGCGAGTCCTTCGCGCCGGTCCGCGACGGCCCGGACGAGGTCCCCCAGGCGGCGTTCCTCGGCGGCGAGGTCCCGCTCCAGCCCGGCGCGGTGGGCGACGGCGTCCTCCAGGGCGCGTTCGGCCGCTTCCAGGGCGGCGGTCAGTTCGGCCTCCTGCGCGCGCACGCGGGCGGCCTCCCGCTCCAGGTCCTCCGGGTCGCGGCCGCGCCGCTCGTCCTCGGGCGGGGCGGTGGCGCTGCGGACGCGGGCGTCGGCGAGGGAGACGGTGCCGCGGACCCGTTCGGCGAGCTGGGAGAGGGCGTACCAGCTCTGCTCGGCGCGTTCGAGGCGCGGTGCGAGGGCGCGGACCTCGGCCTCGAGGTCGGCCTCCCGGGCGAGGGCCTCGCGCAGTTCGGCGGCGGTGGCCTCCTTGCGGGCGAGGAGCGCGGCCTCGTCGGCGAGCTCGGCGCGCAGCGCCTCCCTGAGCCGTACGACGTCGTCGGCGAGGAGCCGGAGGCGCGCGTCGCGCAGGTCCGCCTGGATGACGGCGGCCCGGCGGGCGACGGCGGCCTGCCGGCCGAGCGGCTTGAGCCGGCGGCGCAGTTCGTCGGTGAGATCCTGGACGCGGGCGAGGTTGGCCTGCATCGCGTCCAGCTTCCGCAGCGCCTTCTCCTTGCGTTTGCGGTGCTTGAGGACGCCCGCGGCCTCCTCGATGAAGGCGCGGCGGCCCATCGGGTCGGCGTGCAGCACGGAGTCGAGCTGCCCCTGGCCGACGATGACGTGCATCTCGCGGCCGATGCCGGAGTCGGAGAGCAGGTCCTGGATGTCGAGGAGCCGGCAGGTGTCCCCGTTGATCTGGTACTCGCTGCTGCCACCGCGGAACATGATCCGGGTGATCGTGACCTCGGCGTAGTCGATGGGCAGGGCGCCGTCGGAGTTGTCGATCGTCAGCGAGACCTCGGCGCGGCCGAGCGGGGGGCGGCCGGTCGTGCCGGCGAAGATGACGTCCTCCATCTTGCCGCCGCGCAGGGACTTGGCGCCCTGCTCGCCCATGACCCAGGAGAGGGCGTCCACGACATTGGACTTGCCCGAGCCGTTGGGGCCCACGACACAGGTGATTCCGGGCTCGAACCGCAGGGTGGTGGCCGAGGCGAACGATTTGAATCCGCGGAGCGTCAGGGCCTTGAGGTGCACCCCCTTGACTCTACCGGGGCGCGGGCGTTTCACCCGCGAAGGACGGGGGCAGATCCCCGGGGAGGAAGGGTGGGACGTGCGGGGAAGGGCGGACGCGGGAGACCCGGGGAGGGCAGCCAAGAAAGAAGGGACGCCGAAGCGTCCCTTGCATATCCAGTTGTCGCACGCCCGGTGATCGATCTACCGGACGTACGGCCTCCGGCTGTGCCGGTGTGCGTTGTTTCCCACCTGGCCCCTCGGGGCTGGGTTGTCAGGTGAGCGCAGGCTCCGCCTGGGGTACGTCGAGGTCGATGCCGTCAAGCAGCGACTCGCCCTTGTGATGTGCGGCGGCAGCGGACAGCGCGTCGTTCTCGGACTGGATCCGGACCAGCTCGGACTCGAGGTCCTGGACACGCTGCTGAAGCCGTCGCATCTCGGCGAGGAGTCGCGGGTCGGAGCCGCCGACGTAACCGAGAAGCGCCTTTGCCATGATGGATGGTCCTCCACACTGAGTGACCGACCGATTGCGGTATGGGTCGTGAGGGAATCGCACCCGCGGTGCTCGGCAGTCCATGTCGTGCCGGTTCTGACTGCCAAACAGCTCAGGTGCGCGGGGCTTCCAGAGTCTCACCAAAAAGTTTGACGGTCAACACGATCACGCCCCTGTGGGCGGGGCGACCGGGGGCCACGGCCGCTCGTCGGGCGGCGGAGCCTCACCACGCGGTGCCTCCGGGCACGGGGATCATCCGTTCTTCCCGCAGCCTGGCACGAGTGGCGGCGCATTGGCAACCACCTGGTGGTTTTCCCTTCACGCCCCCGTCGGGCGGAGGCCGCCCGGCGGTCGTGGCGGCCGGGCGGCGGGGGCGGACGGAGGCCCGGGCCGGGGTGTCAGCGGATGGCGAAGCCGTCGTAGCCGCCGCGCGGCGTGTCCCAGATCTCAGTGACGCCGTCCACGCGGCCGGGTGTGTCGTCGGAGCGCAGCCAGTCGAGAAGGCGGTGGCAATTCTCACGGGGCCCCTCGGCCACGACCTGGACCCGGCCGTCGTCGAGGTTCAGGGCGAAGCCCACGAGTCCGCCGATCTCCAGGGCGTTTGCCCTGGTGAACCAGCGGAAGCCCACTCCCTGTACCCGGCCGCGCACCCAGGCGGTCATCCGTACGTCGTCGTTCATGGCTGCACGCTAGCGGGCGGATCATGCGATCAGCACGTCGCCCCCGCGCCTCATGGCGTACAGTCCCGACGAACGCGCCTCACCCGTCCGGGTGCGGGCCGTTCGAAGGCCGGTCGCCGGCGTGTCACCGGCGCGATACCGAGAGCAAACTCCGGCAAAGATCAGCAAAGATCCAGCGAAGACAGCAGGAAGGCAGAGCAGATGGGACGCCACCGTCGCTCCGGCGCCGCGCCCGCCGCAGAAGAGTACGCGGCCGGTACGGACAGCCGGCCCCGGGGTACCCGCCGCAAGCGGCGGGGCTCCCCCGTACGCACGGGACTGCTCGGTGCCTCCGCCGCCGTGGCGGCCGGGGCCATGGCCGTCGCCTCGGGTCTGCTTCCCGGCGGCGACACCTTCACCACGGGCGGCGCCGCGACGAGCGAGCGGCAGGTCGAGACCCGTCAGACGCCGGAGCTGACGACCCAGGGCGGCGCGGCACGCACCTCGGCGGCCGGTACGGGCGGCACGGACTCCCGTACGGGCAC
>NZ_JAPSIW010000724.1 GCF_031178505.1 Streptomyces sp.
AGGTCGAGGTCAGGGTCATGACCTTGGAGATGCCCAGCTTGTTCAGGGTGTCCTGGGAGGTGCCCTGGAACTCGGCCGGGTAGTCCATGGAACCGACGCCCATGATGACCGACTGACCGGGCATCAGGCGCGGCACGGAGTGGACGGTGCCGAGGCCGCCGGGGTTGGTCAGGGAGACCGTGACGCCGGTGAAGTCCTCCATCGTCAGCTTGCCGACGCGGGCGCGCTTGACGATGTCCTCGTAGGCCTGCCAGAACTCGAAGAAGTTCAGCGTCTCGGCCTTCTTGATGCCGGCGACGACGAGCTGGCGGTCGCCGTTGGGCTTCACCAGGTCGATGGCGAGGCCGAAGTTGACGTGCTCCGGCTTGACCAGGGTGGGCTTGCCGTCCTTCTCCGCGTACGACCAGTTCATCGACGGCATGGCCTTGATGGCCTGCACCATCGCGTAGCCGATGAGGTGGGTGAAGGAGATCTTCCCGCCCCGGGCGCGCTTCAGGTGGTTGTTGATGACGATCCGGTTGTCGAACAGGAGCTTCACCGGGACGGCGCGGACGGACGTGGCCGTCGGCATGTCCAGCGAGGCGTTCATGTTCTTCGCGACGGCCGCGGCGGGACCACGCAGGGTGATCAGCTCGGGGCCGGCGGGGGCCTCGGTCGCCTCCGCGGCCTTGGCGGCCGGAGCGGCGGCCTTGGCCGGGGCCGGAGCGGCGGCGGGCTTCGCGGCGGCCGGGGCGGCGGGGGCCGCGGCCGGCTTCGGCTGGGCCGGTGCCGGAGCGGCGGCAGGGGCGGGTACGGCGGCGGCGGGAGCGGCAGGCGCGGCCTGTGCGGGGCCCGTCTGCGGCGCGGCCGGCGCGCTCGGCGTGGTGGCGGCCGGGGCGGCGGGGGTCTCCGACGCTCCGGGCTTGTAGTCGGCGAAGAAGTCCCACCAGGCACGATCGACCGAATTCGGGTCCTGGAGGTACTGCTGGTAGATCTCGTCGACGAGCCACTCATTGGCACCGAAGGCGGTCGCGGGGCTCTTGCCCGCCCCGTCTTGGTCGGTCGGGGAGCTCGGGGTACTGGGGGACTGAGACGACACGGCGGCAACCGCCCTCTTCCGCTTCACAAGGTGATGGACAGCGGAAATAAAGGCTACGCCTGTCCGGCCGGGAGGTGCAGGCCGGGCACTCCAACGTCGCGCAAGTCACACTTGACGCGGCGTTTCGGCGCCGTGAATGGCGGGAAACAAGCGTGGTTCCCCCTGTGTGAGGGTACGGAAAAACACGGCTACGGCCGCCTTCGGCCGCATCCCTGATCACGTCCTGCCCGCGAACACGCAGAACGTGTGCTTCCGGTTCGAACCCTACGTCAATCTCTGTAGGGAAGACTGCCCGGAAGAGTGACTCTGATGCGGCACCCGCGTGACGATTCGGCCACTCCGATCCCGCCGCCGTGGAGATCGACCGCCCACCGGGCGATGGCCAGACCCAGGCCGGTCCCGCCGTCGCTCCCCGGACCGTGCTGATTCGGCACCGTGCCCCGGTTGAAGCGCTCGAACACCTTGTGCCGCTCGGCCTCCGGGATGCCCGGCCCCTCGTCCTCGACCACCAGCTCCAGCGAGTCCGGGTACGGGCCGCGGCGGGCCCGGACGGTGACCCGGCCGTGCGGCGGCGAGTGCTTCACCGCGTTGTCGATGAGGTTCGCCATCACCTGGTGCAGCCGCTCCGGGTCCGCGTGCGCGGTCAGCTCGGGCGGCGACACGTCCAGGTGCAGGTGGACGTCCGTACGGCGGTGGAGGCCCGACGTCGACGACAGACCGCGCTGGGACGCGGCCAGGTTCGCCTCCCGCAGCACCCCGGAGAGGTACGGCCACACCTCGAAGCGGCGGGCCCGGAGCG
The DNA here is from genome assembly GCF_031178505.1 of Streptomyces sp. Lineage (GTDB taxonomy): Bacteria > Actinomycetota > Actinomycetes > Streptomycetales > Streptomycetaceae > Streptomyces > Streptomyces gulbargensis. The sequence continues at coordinate 1,878 of NZ_JAPSIW010000724.1, forward strand.
TCACGACACCGTTGTCGAGACGTGACAGGTCCAGCAGCGTCTCCACCAGCCGGCCGAGGCGTTCCGTCTGCTTGAGCGCCGAGCGCATGGTCTCCGGATCGGCCTCGGAGACCCCGTCCACGACGTTCTCCAGGACGGCCCGGAGCGCGGCGATGGGGGTGCGCAGCTCGTGCGAGACATTGGCCACCAGCTCCTTGCGGTGCCGGTCGACGGCTTCCAGGTCGTCCGCCATGCGGTTGATGGTGGAGGCGAGGTCGCCCAGCTCGTCCCGCCGGTCCGCGCCCCGCACCCGGCGGCTGAAGTCGCCGCGCGAGATCGAGCCCGCCACCGTGTTCATCTCGTCCAGCGGCGCCGTCAGGGACTGCGCGACGAACTGCGTGATCAGCAGGGTCGCGATCATCGCGAAGATCGTGATGTACCGGAACTCGGTGGAGGTCCGGATCGCCACGAGGGCGAGCGCGGAGGTCAGCAGTACCGCGCCGACCACGAGGGCGCCCAGCTTGGTCTTGATCGAGATCGAGATCCGCCGCCCGGAGCGCCCGGCCGGGGGCCCGCCGGCCCGCGTGAGCCTGCCCGGCCGGCTCACGGCACGGTTCGGGACGCGGTTCGCGGCACGGTCCGCGGCGCGGCTCACGGCGCCGGGGTCTCCAGCGCGTACCCGACGCCGTGCACCGTACGGATCCGCTCGGCGCCGATCTTCCGGCGCAGCGCCTTGATGTGCGAGTCGACGGTCCTGGTGCCCGAGGCGTCCGCCCAGTCCCACACCTCGGCGAGGAGCTGTTCGCGGGAGAGGACCGCCCGCGGGGTGTTCGCCAGACAGACCAGCAGGTCGAACTCGGTCGGCGTCAGGTGCACGTCCTCGGACCGCACCCGCACCCGGCGCTGCGCGTGGTCGATCTCCAGCTCGCCCAGGCGCAGTATGCCGCTGCGCGGGGTCACCGCCGCCAGGGCGGCCCGCTCCACGCGGCGCAGCAGCACGTGCACCCGGGCGGCCAGCTCGCGCATCGAGAACGGCTTCGTCATGTAGTCGTCCGCGCCGACCCCGAGCCCGACCAGCATGTCGGTCTCGTCGTCGCGGGCGGTCAGCATCAGGACCGGGACCGGGCGCTGGGCCTGCACCCGGCGGCAGACCTCCAGGCCGTCGAAGCCGGGCAGCATCACGTCCAGGACCATCAGGTCCGGCTGCCAGGCCTCCGCGGCGTCGACGGCCGCGGGGCCGTCGGCCGCGGTCTGCACGAGGAATCCCTCGGCCCGCAGCCGGGCCGAGACGGCCTCCAGGATGGTCGCGTCGTCCTCGACGACGAGCACCCTGCGCTGGGCCCCCGGAGTGGCCGCACCCTGGTGAGTGGTGTGTGTCTGCTCCATTGCCCCGCCTCGCGTCGCCGATGTCGGTGCAGCAGCCTAGAGGTACCGGCGGCGTCCCGGCTACGCAGGCCTGATGCCGAGGTGGACCACGTCCGGGACGCCCCGGGCAACGGGGATCTCTTCGGTCCGTACCCCGCTGAATCCGGCATTCCGCAACGAGCTTTCGAAATCGGCGGAGGGCCGCGCGGACCACACGGCGAGCACCCCGCCGGGGTTGAGCCGGGCCGCGCAGGCCGCCAACCCCTCGGCGGCGTAGAGGGATTCGTTGTC
>NZ_JAPSIW010000725.1 GCF_031178505.1 Streptomyces sp.
CCCTCAACACCGGTGACGAGACCCCCGGTTCGCCCCGCTACGCCACCTGGCGCTCACCCTGCGACATGATCATCAGCCCCAAGGACAGCGTCGCCCTCACCGGCGCGGTCAACCACACCACCGCCTGTCTCGGCCACAGCGATGTGCTCAGCGACCAGGCGGTCTACGAAGCGGTCAAGAAGCACCTCCGCTAGACCGCACGCGCCGCCGCCGCGCGCACCTCGGCGAGCAGCCTCACGCGCGCGGCGGCCCCCACTCCGCACCCGCCAGGACCCGCGTCGGCCGGCGCGCCGGGCGTTCCTCCCGGCTGCGGAGTCGCCCGAGGAGATGCGGTCGTTCGACGCGGCGCGGCCTGCCCCGGCCCGCGCCCGGAGGCATTCCGCGCCGCCGCCCCCGCGCGCCGGCCACGGACGGGGCCCCGCCGCCGAAGGGCCGGGCGCGACCTTGCCACGGCCTGTCTCCAGCCCGCCGCTCACGGCATGGCGCACCCGCGGAGCCGGCCCACCGGGGCCGCGCCCCCCGCCTCGTACCGCATCCACGGCCGCACGGGGGAACACCGCCGGGTCGCGGGTCTTCCGGGCAGGGGCGGGCCGAGGCTCCCGCGGGGCGTCAGCCCGTTCCGGTGCTCACCCGCGTCCCCTCAGTACGGCGGCGAGCAGCCCGGGGAACCGGGCGTCGAGTTCGGCGCGGCGCAGAGCCATCCAACGAGCCTTGCCCACCCGCCGGGTTCGGGTGATGCCGGCTTCGCGCAGGATCCGCCAATGGTTCGAGAGCGTCGACCGGGGCACGTCCACACCGTCCGGGCTGCACGCGCTCTCACCGTCCTCGGCCATCCGGCGGACCAGCGCCAACCGGACCGGATCGCCCAGCGCGTGGAGCACCACCGCCAGGTCGAGGTCTGCGTCGTCGGCCAACTCTCCTGTCTCCTCTCCGCGTCCCTGTGTCACCTCGTAGTATGCGGATCGATTCGATAATTCGGCAAAATCGAAATGAGTTGGGGATGCCCGTGCCCGTGCTGGCCGTTCTCGCCCGCGTCTACGTCGACGATCTGGACGCGGCACTGCCCACCTTCGTCGAGCTCACCGGAGAGCAGCCACGGCTCCGGTTCACCTACCGCGACCTGGACCTCGCGAGCGTCGGCGGATACCTGCTGCTCGCGGGTTCGGACGAGGCCCTCGCCCCCTATCGCGGGACCCACGCCACGACTGTCGTCGAGTCCCTCGACGAGGTCCTGCGGCTCACCGCGAAACACGGCGGAAAGATCGTCGACGGGCCGAACGAGGTCCCCACCGGTCGCAACATGACCGTGCGGCACCCGGGCGGCGCGACCATCGAGTACGTGCAGTTCCACGCGGCCGCGCGGTCGGCCCTTCACCGACCGGAACAGTGAGCGGCTGAGGCGTCCAGGACACCCGTGGAGCGCGGGGCCCAGCAGGCAGGACAGCGGCGTCCGGCCCTGCGGCGGCACCCGCACGGCAAGCGGGGCCGGCAGTACGTACCGCCCGGCCACTCCGGGTCGGCCAGGCCACGCCGACGCCGACCGCCGCGCGCCGGTCCCGCTCGGGGACGAGGTGCGCGGCGGCCGGCCGTCGGGGTTCTTGTTCCGTGTCGTCCTGGTGCCCGCGTCCGTCAGGCGGCGACGGACAGGGGCTGCGGGGCGGTCTCCGCCGGTTCGGTCACGGTGAGGAGCAGCCCATGGGCCTCGCACAGGTGCCGCACCCGGGCCAGCACGCTCAGCGTCGCCGGAGTGTGCGCCGTGGCGGGCGGGGTCAGCAGGACGGACCGGACATGCGGCCGGTACGTGAGCAGAAGGCGCTCGACCTGGGCCGCGGCAGCCGCGCGCGTGCTGATGTCCAGCTCGTGCGGAAGGGTGAGTCCCAGTACGGTTCCGAGCTGCTGATGGCTGATGATCATGGGCGTGGCGCCCTCCGTTCCGGCCCGGGGCCCGCCCCCGCGCAGACGCTCGTCATGGCACCGCTCGCGGGGCGGCCGTTTCCTCGATGCAGAACACCGTCTGCCCCGAAAAACACGAACCTCACCTGCCGGGCGGGCTCAATGTATGTCGCTTCCCGTCCGCCAGGCCGTGACTTCCCCCGCGGCTCGTCGCCGGACGGGCCCCCGGGGCCCGGAGCGCGGGGCGGGGTCAGCCCGCCAACGGAACGGCGTCGGCGGCGGAGGTGTGCCAGTTGGTGACCACCGGCTTGTCGACGACGAACGAGCCGACCCGCAGGGACACCGGGTGGGGGTCGCCGTCGGAGACCGAGACGATCAGGCTGTCCAGCTCCTTGCCGCCTTCACCGCCGGTCGTCTTCGGGTTCACGCCGGCGTACGCCGCCACCCCGTCCCTCAGTGTGATCGCCCGGCCCGCGGACTGCTCCGCGGGCCTGGCGGCCGTTCCGTCCGAACCGAACGCCACGACCGGCAGGGCGGCTCGCAGGACACAGGTGATACCGGGCTTGGCCGTGGCCTTGACCAGGAAGTATCCGCCGGCCTGGGACTCCGTGCTCACGCTCCAGGCGATGTCGTTGGTACCGCAGACCTGCCCGTAGCCGCTCTTGTCTCCACCGCTGCCGCTGCCGCTGCCGGTTTCCGTACCGGCGCGGGTGGCCTCGGCCTGCGTACCGGGCGTCTTCGACGGGCGGCTCTGTGCGGTCCCGACGCCGGAAGAGGCCGTGGAGCCGGGACCACTGCGCGCCCCGTCCGTCTCCGCGCCCGCCTCGCCGCCGCCGACCGTCGGGGCGGGGCGGCCGGACGACGCCGAGGAGGGCGCGGCGGCGGACCGCTCACCGCTTTCGCACGCTGTCGCCAGGAGCCCGACGCCGAGCGCGGCGGTGACGGTGAGGGCGGTACGCAGACGGCGGTTCATGACAGTTTCCCTTCCACGGCACGGATGCACGGCTGCCACCTACGGGGCCGCCGCGTCGACGATCGACAAGACGGCCGTCCCTGTCCGCCGGTTCGCGCCGTCTCACTGCCAGGACACCGCCGTCACGCGCCTGTGACACAGTCCCGGCCGACCGCGTACCACGTCGTCGCACAGCACGCCCGAAGCAGGTGCCCGGGCCGATCTCCGCTCACGGCCTCACTCCTCGTCCACGGCGCTCCTCCGCAACCTTCGCCGGCCGGCAGACGTTCGCGGCAGGCAGAATGCCGCCGTGAGCTTCCACGTGCATGCCCGCCGGGTCCGCGACGAGCGTCTGAGCCCTGCCCGGCGAGGAGCGGCCCTGAGCAGTGCCGTCGTTCTCCACCGGCCGTTCGGGTTCACCTGGACCCATGCCTGTCTGGCCCTGTTCGGAGACACACGCCATGACACGCGGGCCATGGTGACTGCTCTGGAGGTGCTGGAGCGGAGCCGAAACGCTCGCCGTACCGAGTGGACGGAGTTCTCCCGCCGCCGGATCCGAGAGAAGCGTGAAGCGCATCGGCGCACGCCGACCGCGGCCGACCGGGCGTGGATGGCGGCCCCCCCGATGGCCCGGCCCGGACCTTCACATGCTCACCGGGCGATGG
>NZ_JAPSIW010000100.1 GCF_031178505.1 Streptomyces sp.
TCCGCGGCGGTGATGAAGCCGTCCCCGTCCACGTCGTACCGGTTGAATGCCGTGCGTGCCGACTCGATGTCCGCCACTGCTTCCGCCCCTTCATGGTGCTTCTCTGACGGGGGCCAGATTAGCGGGCGCGGCGCTGCCGGATGATGGGGGTATGAGCAGCGAGGTGGCACGGATACTGGCGGCGGCGGCGCGGGGTGAGTTCCCGCCGCCGGACGGAACGACGCGGGTGGTGCCGCAGCCGGGTCCGCGGGACGCGGGGGTGCTGGCTTTCACCGCGCATTCCGTGGTCTTCACGGACGAGGATCCGGACTGGGTGCGGGCGGAGCTGGCGGCCACGGCCGCGGACCCGCTGGCGGCGAGCATGAATCCGGCGTTCCTGGTGGCGCTGATGGCGCGGACGGGCCGGCGCATGCACACGATCGACCTGCTGACGGTGGCGGACGCGCTGCCCGGGCCGCCTCCGCTGCCGCTGCGGGAGATCGAGGACCCGGAGCATCCCAGGGTGGCGCGGGCGCGGAAGTACCGTGACGACGTGCGGGTGTGGGCGGCGGACGGCGGGGTGCTGGTCCTGGGCCGGGCGGTCGGGGGCCGCTGGGAGGTGGCGATCGAGGTGGACGAGGAGGTACGGCACCGGGGGCTCGGCCGCGCGCTGGCGGTGGCGGCCCGGCACCTCACCCCGGGTGAGGTGGTCTGGGCGCAGCAGTCGCCGGGCAACGCGCGCAGTGTGCGGGTCTTCCAGGCGGCGGGCTACCGGCCGGTGGCCTCCGAGGCGCTGCTGGTCGCCCACTGAGGGAGTCCACCATGCGGACGATCCCGGGAAACAATCGATGAACCGCATAGTCATTCATGGTTTGCAAGGCGGGTGCTGCATGTCACCAATGATTCATCGGAGAACTATGCCCTTCTGTCCGATTCTGAACCGATAAGGTCTTTTGGTGACAAGGCCCCCCGTCTGCCATAGTCGGGGACACGACCCCCATTGACCCGGGCCAGGTCGACCCGGCGCCTCTGGACACACCCCTTTCGTCCATGGCGCCCCACCAGGAAGCCCCCAGCGCCCCACCACGGCGAACGGGGGCTTCCGTGCGTGCCAGGCGTCGCGGGCCGGGCGCGACTTCACGGACACGGCCTAGCGGTCCGTGACGCGCATCTCGAACCAGGTGGTCTTGCCCCGGGGCGCCAGGTCCGCGCCCCAACGGTCGGAGAGCTTGTCCACCAGGAAGAGGCCGCGCCCGCTGATGTCGAGTTCGCGCACGGGCAGCAGGCAGGGCAGCCCGCGCGAGGGGTCGCGGACCTCGATCCTGATCCGGCCGGGGCGGCGGTGCATCCGCAGGGTGAAGACCCGTGCGCCGGTGTGCCGGACGGCGTTGCCGACGAGTTCGGAGACGAGCAGGACCGCGTGCTCGGCGATCTGCGGGCCGAGCCCCCACTGCCGGAGCACCACGTACTGGGTGAGCCGGCGCGCCAGCCGCGCGGACTCGGGGAGGGAGGGCAGGCCGACATCACCCTCGGCGGGGTTGCCGTACAACTCAAGTGCTTCGAGGGCTTGTTCGTCCTCCACGGCCGGTGTCCACCGTGCGGCGACGGCGCTGCCGCCCTGCCGCGGTTGTTCCCTACCCTCCAGGCCCGCCATGCCCCCCATCATGGCCGCAGCGGGCGGCCTCCGGGTGCCGTTCCCCGGGAATCGGCACCTCGGGAGGGACATTTTCAGGACGTACCCCCGGCATATGCCGGGGGCTGTCCGTTCGGGAGCGTCTTATACGAACTTGGCCTTGCCCGGACCCTCCTCGACGAAGCTCTTCATGCCGCGCTCGCGGTCCTCGGTCGCGAACAGGGCCGCGAACCAGGTGCGTTCGATCGCGAGGCCGGTGTCGATGTCGGCCTCCAGGCCCTGGTCGACCGCCTCCTTCGCGGCCCGCAGCGCCACGGCGGGGCCCTGGGCGAGCCGGGCGGCCCAGGCATGCGCCTGCTCGTAGACCTCGGCGGCGGGGACGACACGGTCCACCAGTCCGAGGGACAGGGCCTCGTCCGCCTTGACCATCCGGCCGGTGAAGATCAGGTCCTTGGCGCGGGAGGGGCCGATCAGCCGGGAGAGCCGCTGGGTGCCGCCCGCGCCCGGGATCAGACCGAGCAGGATCTCCGGCTGGCCCAGCTTGGCGTTGTCGGCGGCGATGCGGTAGTCGGCGCAGAGGGCGAGCTCGCAGCCTCCGCCGAGGGCGTACCCGGTGACCGCGGCGACGACGGGCTTGGGGATGCGGGCGACGGCGGTGAAGGCGTCCTGGAGCGCGCGTGACCGCTTGACCATGGCCACGTGGTCCATGACCTGCATCTCCTTGATGTCCGCGCCGGCCGCGAACACCTTCTCGCCGCCGTAGAGGACCACGGCGCGCACGTCGTCGCGGTCGGTGGCCTCCTGGGCCAGCTCGCGCAGCCGGTCCTGGGTGGCGATGTCGAGAGCGTTCATCGGGGGGCGGTCGAGGCGGATCGTACCGACGCCTTCGGCGACTTCGAGGTTCACAGTCATACCGGAAGGTTAGTGGGCGTTAACGGCGCGGGGCCCCGGGGTGTTTGTACAAACACCGGGTCCCGCGCGGAGGTTCAGGGGCGGACTACCTGATCCACTCCGACCAGTCCATGTTCCAGCCGTTCAGGCCGTTGTCCGGCTTGATCTGCTTGTCCTTGGAGTTCTTCACGATCACGACGTCGCCGATGATCGAGCTGTCGTAGAACCAGGCGGCCGGCATGGAGCTGTCGCCCGCGCCCCGGCGGTCCTGGAGGCCGACGCAGCCGTGGCTGACGTTGGCGGAGCCGAAGGTGGACGCCGAGGCCCAGTAATTGCCGTGGACGAAGGTGCCGGAGGTGGACAGGCGCATGGCGTGCGGCACGTCCTTGATGTCGTACTCGCCGCCGAAGCCGACGGTGGCGCCGTTCATCCGGGTCACCTTGTACTTCTCGCTGATGACCATCTGACCGTTGTACGTGGTCGTCGACGGGGCGCCGGCGGTGATCGGCAGCGTCTTGATGATCCTGCCGTCGCGCTCGACCTTCATCGTCTTGGCCTCGGCGTCGACGGTGGAGACCTGGCGGCGGCCGATGGTGAAGGAGATCGTCTTCTTCTGCTTGCCGTAGACGCCCGGGCGGCCCTCGACGCCGTCCAGGTTCAGCTCGACCTTCACCTTGGTGCCGGCCTTCCAGTACTGCTCGGGCCGGAAGTCGAGCCGGTCGTTGCCGAACCAGTGGCCCTCGATCCGCACGGCCGGCTCGGCCGTCACCTTGATGGCCTTCTCGACGGCCTCGGGGTCGGTGATGCCCCGGGTGAAGTTGATGGAGACCGGCATGCCGACGCCGACGGTCGAACCGTCCTCCGGCGTGTAGTGGCCGATGAAGGTGTTCTTCGGGACGAGGGTCGTGAAGGTGGTGTCCTTCGCCGACTCGCGGCCCTCGGCGTCCTCGGCGACGGCGTGGACCTTGTACTGCGTGCCCGCGGACAGGTGCGCGGTCGGCTCCCAGCTGGCGCCGTCCGCCGCGATCCTGCCCTCCACCGGAGTGCCCTTGGAGTCGGCGACGGTCACGGTGGTGAGCTTGCCCTGCGAGGCGGTGACCTTGAGGGCCCCGCTGGTGGCGACCGACTCGGCGCCGTCCTTCGGAAGGATCGACACGACCGCCTGGGAGGCGGCGTTGTCGGACCGGGCGTTGCCCCCGGCCGCCGGGTTCCCGCCCGCGCCGCCGCCCGCGGGGTCACCGCCGCCGCAGGCGGTCAGCGCCAGCAGCAGCGCCCCCGTCGCGAGGGCCCCCAGGCGCGCGCCCCCACGCCGCCTGCGCAGGCCCGCGCCCCCTACCGATGCGCCCGATATCGGCTGCCCGTTCACTGTGGTCGTCTCCCCTCGCACGGCCCGGCATCGCCACGGCCCCACCCCCGTGCGCAACCTGGCGTGCACACGCCCGCTAGATAATCACACCGTAGGACACGAAACTTCCTCGTGAATGTCACCGTTACGTCGCAGTTGACCTGCCGGTGGACGGTGGGACGCGGGGGCCGGGGCGGCACCTCCGGGGAGCGCGGGGAGGAACGCGGGCGACGGGGCGTCAGCGCAGGGCGGAGCCGGCCTTCCAGCGCTTCCAGTCCAGGTTCCAGCCGCCCAGCCCGTTGTCCGGGGCGACCTGCTTGTCCCGGGAGTTGACGACCTCCACCACGTCGCCGACGAGGGTCCGGTCGAAGAACCAGCCCGCCGGGGAGTCGGGGCTGCCGCCCTTGTCGTCCCGCAGTCCCACGCAGCCGTGACTGACGTTGGCGGTGCCGAAGGTGGACGGCGCCGCCCAGTAGTTGCCGTGCAGGAAGGTCCCGGACTCCGTGAGCCGCATCGCGTGCGGCACGTCCTTGATGTCGTACTCGCCGCCGAAACCGACCGTGGCCCCGTTCATCCGGGTCACGTCGTACAGCTCGGTGACGACCATCTTCCCGTTGTACGTGGTGGTCTTCGGCGCGCCCGCGGTGATCGGGACGGTGGCGAGGAGCCGGCCGTCCCTGCGGACCTCCATGGTGTGCGCGGCGGCGTCCACCAGGGACACCTGGGAGCGGCCGACGGTGAAGGAGACCTTCTTGCGCTGGCTGCCGTACACGCCCGGGGCGCCCTCGACGTCGCGGAGGGCGAGGTCCACGGTGACGACGGTGCCGGGCCGCCAGTACGCCTCGGGCCGGAAGTCGAGCCGTTCGCGGCCGAACCAGTGACCGGCGATCTCGACCGGCGGCTCGGAGGTGATCCTGATGGCCCGCTCGACGGCGGCCCGGTTCTCGATGGGCCGGCTGAAGCCGAAGGAGACGATCATCCCGGTGCCGACCGTGGAACGGTTCTCCGGTGTGAAGTAGCCGATGAACCGGTGCTCGGGCACGACGGTCGTGAAGGTGCCGTGCCGGGCGGAGCGGCGGCCGTGACCGTCGAGGGCGACCGCGTCCACGCTGTACTTCGCCGAGAGCGCGAGCCGGGTGCCGGGGCGGGGCCGCCAGCGCAGCCCGTCCGCCGAGATCGCGCCGGGGACCTCGGCCCGCTGGGCGTCCTCGACCCGGACGACGGTCACCCGTTCCAGGCGTCCGCTGTCCACCCGCACCTCGACCGGCCCCTCGGCGGGGACCCCCCGGCTGCCGTCGTCGGGGGTGATCCGGATGACGTCGCCGGGGGCCCGCGCCTTGCCCGGCAGGGAGATGCCGGCGCCCTTGCCGACGTCCGCCGGCGTGCAGCCCGCGAGGCCCGCGAGCGCCCCTGTCAGCAGTCCCGCCACCACGAGGGCGCGTCCCGCCCGTTTCCATTCAAGTGCCATGCCCGGCCAACGACCGCCACCCTCCAGGGGAAACGTCCGTACGGGGCATGTTGGGAGCACGGCCGTGCGGGCAGAAGAGAGGGGAGAACGACGCACGGGAGCGGGGCCGGGACGCCGCCGCTCCCGCGCGGTGCGGGCCCGACGGAGCCGCAGGAGGCCGGGACGTGTCGAGCGCAGCCGAGCAGGAGGCGGTACCGGAGCGTGCCCTGGAACGGGCCGGGCCGCCGGTGTGGCCGGGGGCACCGACGCCCCTCGGAGCCCGTTGCAGGGTCGGCCCCGACGGGATCGCGGGGACCAACTTCGCCCTGTGGGCGGGGGGTGCGGAGGCCGTCGAGCTGTGCCTGTTCGACGCGGACGGGACGGAACGGCGGCTGCCGCTGACGGAGCTGACGCACGAGATCTGGCACGGCTTCGTGCCCGGCATCGGGCCGGGGCAGCGGTACGGCTACCGGGTGCACGGCCGCTGGGACCCGTGGACGGGTGCCCGCTGGAACCCGGCGAAGCTGCTGCTCGACCCGTACGCCCGCGCGGTCGACGGCGAGTTCTCGCTGCCCCCCGAGGTGTACGGGCACGTACGGGACTGGCCGCAGCAGCACGTGGCCGACACCGTGCGCGACGAGCGGGACTCGGCGCCGTTCGTGCCGAAGGGGGTGGTGGTCCAGGACGACGACGACTGGTCGGACGACCGCAGGCCCAAGACGCCCTGGCCGGACTCGGTCATCTACGAGCTGCACGTGAAGGGGTTCACCCGACTGCACCCGGGCGTGCCCGAGCACCTGCGCGGCACGTACGCGGGCCTCGCGCACCCGGCGGCCATCGAGCATCTCGTACGGCTCGGGGTGACGGCGGTCGAGCTGCTGCCGGTGCACCAGTTCGCGCACGAGGACCACCTGCTGCGGCGGGGGCTGCGCAACTACTGGGGCTACAACTCGATCGGCTACTTCGCCCCGCACGCCGGGTACTCCGCGTCCGGGACGGCCGGGCAGCAGGTGGGCGAGTTCAAGCGGATGGTGCGGGCCCTGCACGCGGCCGGCATCGAGGTCATCCTCGACGTCGTCTACAACCACACGGCGGAGGCGGGTGAGCTGGGCCCCACCCTCTCCCTGAAGGGCATCGACAACCGGGGCTACTACCGGCTCCAGTCCGACGCGCGGCGGTACGCCGACTACACCGGCTGCGGCAACACGCTGCACGTGGTGCAGCCGCAGGTGCTGCGGCTCATCACCGACTCGCTGCGGTACTGGGTGACGGAGATGGGCGTCGACGGCTTCCGGTTCGACCTGGCGGCGGCGCTCGCGCGTTCCTTCCACGACGTGGACATGCTCTCGCCGTTCCTGGCGGTGATCGCCCAGGACCCGGTGCTGCGGCGGGTGAAGCTGATCGCCGAGCCGTGGGACGTGGGCAACGGCGGCTACCAGGTGGGCGCGTTCCCGCCGCTGTGGACCGAGTGGAACGACCACTACCGGGACACGGTGAGGGACTTCTGGCGCGGCGCGCTGCCGGACGTGCGGGACCTCGGCTACCGGCTGTCCGGCTCCAGCGACCTCTACGCCTGGGGCGGACGGCGGCCGTACGCCTCCGTCAACTTCGTCACCGCCCACGACGGCTTCACCCTGCGCGACCTCGTCACGTACGAGCGGAAGCACAACGAGGCCAACGGCGAGGGCAACCGGGACGGCACGCACGACAACCGGTCCTGGAACTGCGGTGCGGAGGGCGAGACCGACGATCCGGAGGTCAACGCCCTGCGCCTGCGGCAGCTGCGGAACCTCCTCACCACGCTGCTGCTGTCGACCGGTGTGCCGATGCTCGTGGCGGGCGACGAGATGGGCCGCACGCAGGGCGGCAACAACAACGCCTACTGCCAGGACAACGAGATCGGCTGGCTCGACTGGTCGCTGCCCGAGGACCCGGGCCGGGCGCAGCTCCTCGCGCTCACCCGGCGGCTGCTCGACCTGCGCCACCGGCATCCGGTGCTGCGCCGCAGGGCCTTCTTCTCCGGCCGGCCGCAGCGGGCGGACGGACTGCGGGACCTGGCCTGGTTCGGCGCGGACGGCACGGAGATGGCCGAGGGCGACTGGTACGCGCCCTCGGCCACGCTCGGGCTGTACCTGTCGGGCCGCGACATCCCGGGCCGGGACGACCGGGGCGAGCGGATCACCGACGACAGCTTCCTCGCCGTGCTGCACGCGGGGGCCGAGCCGCTGGAGTTCCGGCTGCCCGGGCCGCCGTGGGCCGCGTCGTACGAGCTCGTCCTCGACACCGCCCGGGAGGACCAGTCCGCGGCGCCGGCGACCCGGCACGCGGGCGGGGGGACGCTCACGGTGGGGGCGCGGTCGGTGGTGCTGCTGCGGGTGGGCGACTGAGGGACGGGGGGCGGCGCCGGGCCCGGCGCCGTCCCCCCGTCCGCGGGGCGGACGGTTCCGGCCGGAAAACGGGGTGAGCCGTGTCAGTGGTGAACCGTATGGTCGGACCTGATGCCCGAGAAACCCCTCGCCCCAGAGTCCTCCCCTCCCGGCCGCTCGGCGGTGCGGACCCTCCTCCGGCTGTGGCCCTACGTACGGCCCGTACGCGTCCGGCTGTTCACGGCCGCCGCCGTCGCGGTCGTCGCCTCCTGCCTCTCGCTCGTCATCCCGCTCGTCCTGAAGTGGATGGTGGACGGGCCGGTCGCGGACCGGGACCCGGGCGGGGTGTGGCTGGGCGCCCTGTACCTGCTGCTGCTCGGTGTCGCCGAGGCCCTGCTGTTCGGCCTGCGGCGCTGGCTGGTGGCCCGGCCGCTCGCCTCCGTGGAGGCACGGATGCGGGGCGAGCTGTTCGGGCGGCTCCAGCGGCTGCCGATCGCCTTCCACGACCGGTGGGCGTCCGGGCAGCTGCTCTCGCGCGGCACGACCGATCTGATGCTGGTCCGGATGTTCCTCGCCTTCCCGCTGACCTTCCTGGTGGTCAACGGGGTGACGATCCTGGTCGGTTACGTGCTGCTGCTCGCCCAGGACCCGGCGCTCGGCCTGGTGCTCCTCACCCCGGTGGTGCCGCTGGTGGTGGTCTGCTCCCTCTTCGAGAGCCGGTACGCGCTCGTGGCGCGGCGCGCCCAGGACCAGGTGGGCGATCTGACGACGGTCGTCGAGGAGAGCGTGCTCGGGATCCGGATCGTGAAGGGCTTCGGGCGTCACCGCAGCCAGGCGGAGGCCTTCCGGGCCCTCACGGCGCTGCTGCGGGGCACGGAGCTGACCAAGGCCCGGCTCCTCGCGGCGATCTGGGCACTGATCACCCTCCTGCCGGAACTGGCGATCGGGGCGGCGCTGGTGCTCGGCACGGTGCGGGTCGCCGACGGGGAGTTGTCGGCGGGCACGCTGGTCGCCTTCCTGTCGACGGCGCTGGCCCTGCGCTGGCCGGTGGAGTCCATCGGTTTCCTCATCGCCATGAGCCAGGAGGCGGCGACGGCGACGGAGCGGTACTTCGAGGTGATGGACGCGGAGGAGGAGACCGACCACGGCGGCCCCGGCGCCGGGGGCGTGCCGGTGCGCGGCGGGGCCGCGGACGGGGTCCGCTTCGAGGGCGTGTCCTTCCGCCACCCGGACGCGCCGCCGGACGCTCCCCCGGTCCTGGACGGCGTCGATCTGCACATCCGGCCCGGTGAGACGCTTGCCCTGGTCGGCGGCACGGGCTCCGGCAAGACCACGCTCACCGCGCTCGTCCCCCGGCTGCACGAGGTGACGGCGGGCCGGATCCTCCTCGACGGGGAGGACATCGCGCTCATGGGCCGGGAGCGGCTGCGGTCCCTGGTGGCGGTGGCCTTCGAGGAGCCGACGCTGTTCTCGGCGAGCGTCGGGGAGAACGTCCTGATGGGCGCGGACGCCGGGGCCGGGGAGCCGGAGCTGCGGCGGGCCCTGGCCGTGGCGCAGGCGGACGGTTTCGTGGACCGGCTGCCGGAGGGCGCGCGGACGCAGGTGGGCGAGCAGGGGCTGAGCCTGTCGGGCGGGCAGCGGCAGCGGCTGGCGCTGGCCCGGGCGGTGGTCGGCCGGCCGCGCTTCCTGATTTTGGACGACCCGCTGTCGGCCCTTGACGTGCACACGGAGGCACGCGTGGAGGCGGCGCTGCGCGAGGTGCTGCGGGAGACGACGGCGCTGGTGGTGGCGCACCGGCCGTCGACGGTGATGCTGGCGGACCGGGTGGCCCTGCTGTCCGGGGGCCGGATCGCTGCGGTCGGCACCCATCAGGAGCTGCTGCGGAGCAGCGCGGAGTACGCCTGGCTGATGTCGGGCGACGGCAAGGCCGGCGCGGACGGCCGCAGGGACGGGGAGCGATGACGGACACCACCCTCGCGCAGGCGGCCGAGGAGGAGCGGCCGGACGGATCCGGTCCGGCGGGCGCGCCGGGGCCGGGCGACCCCTTCGACCGGGACGACCTGCCCGCGCCGCGCGGGGCGACGGGGGCGCTGCTGCGCTCGCTGCTCGCCGCGCACCGGGCGCGGGTCGCGGGGGCGGTGCTGGTGCTGCTCCTGAAGGAGGGCGCGGTCCAGGCGGGCCCGCTCCTCGTCGCGTACGCCATCGACCGGGGGGTTCCGGCGCTGCGGGCCGGGGATCACGGGCCGGTGGTGGCGGTGGCGGCCGGCTATCTGCTGTGCGCGGGGCTCGGCGGGCTCCTGCAGTACGTCTTCGTGCGGGGCGCGGCCCGGATCAACCAGGACGTCCTGCTGGACCTGCGGGGCCGGATCTTCCGGCACGCGCAGGTGCTGAGCGTGGACTTCCACGAGCGGTACACCTCGGGGCGGCTGATCTCCCGCTCGACGACGGACGTGGAGTCGCTGCGGGAGCTGCTGTCGGAGGGGCTCCAGGAACTGATCGGGGTGGTGCTGTCCTTCGTCTCGATCTCGCTGATGCTGCTCTGGCTCGATCCGGCGATCGGGGCGGTGGCGGTGGGCTCCTTCGTCCCGCTGCTGCTGCTGGTGCGGCTCTACCGGCGGCGGGCGGGCCGGGTGTACGGGGAGAAGTCCACGGCCATGGCGGGCGTCATCGTGAAGTTCGCGGAGACGATGAACGGCATCCGGCCGGTGCGGGCGTTCCGCCGGGAGCGGGCGAACGACACGGAGTTCGCGGTGCTCAACCGCCGCCATGAGCGCAGCAACGGCGACGCGCTCCTGGAGATGGCCCGGTACGTGGTCGGTTCGCGGCTGGTGGCCAACACGGCGGTGGCGGGCATGTGCCTGTGGGGCGCCTACCGGGTGGCGGGCGGCACGCTGGCGCTGGGCGTGCTGGCGGCGGCCGTGCTGTACATGCGCCGGCTGTACGACCCGATCGACCGGCTGGGGATGTTCCTCAACTCGTACGAGTCGGCGGCGGCCTCCCTGGCGAAGATCGCGGGCCTGCTGGCGCAGGAGCCGGGTGTGCCGGAGGCGGTGGCCCCGCGGGGGCTGCCGGCGCGCCGGTCGGGGGCGCCGGGCCGTGAGGTGGTCTTCGAAGGGGTGCGGTTCGCCTACCGGACGGGCGGCGAGGTCCTGCCCCGCTTCGACCTGACGATCCCCGCGGGGCAGACGGTGGCCGTGGTGGGGGCGACGGGCGCGGGCAAGTCGACGCTGGTGAAGCTGCTCGCCCGGTTCTACGACCCGACGCAGGGCCGGGTGCTGCTCGACGGGGTGGACCTCAGGGAGCTGGCGACGCCGGAACTGCGGCGCGGTGTGGTGATGGTGACGCAGGAGGCGTTCCTGTTCTCCGGGACCGTCGCGGAGAACATCGCGATCGGGCGTCCGGACGCGACGCGCGAGGAGATCGAGGCGGCGGCGCGGGCGATCGGCGCGCACGAGTTCATCACGGGCCTGCCGGACGGGTACGACACGGACGTGCGGAAGCGGGGCGGCCGGATCTCGGCGGGGCAGCGGCAGCTCGTCTCCTTCGCGCGGGCGCTGCTCGCCGATCCGGCGGTGCTGATCCTGGACGAGGCGACGAGTTCGCTGGACGTGCCGGGCGAGCGGGCCGTGCAGCGGGCGATGGACACGGTGCTCGCGGGCCGCACGGCGGTGGTCGTCGCGCACCGGCTGTCCACGGTGGAGGTGGCGGACCGGGTGCTGGTGATGGAGGCGGGGCGGATCGTCGAGGACGGGGCGCCCGCGCGGCTGGTCGCCGGGGACGGTCGGTACGCGGGGCTCCACCGGGCCTGGCGCGAGAGCCTGGTGGGCTGACCCCGGGGGCGGTGGCGCGGGCGGCGCCGTGCCCCGGACGGTGGTCGTGGACTTGCCGAACTCCCCCGGTGGCCGGGGGAGAAGGATCGCGCCAGGGTCGGCGGGGGTGAGGGCGGCCGGCGGTCCCGGGCGCGTGCCGAGCCGGGTGCCCGCGCGAGGGGCGGGCGGCCCGGGAGCCGAACGGAGGCCCGGCCTCCCGGCGGGTGGTGAACGCCGGACGGCCTGGCTCCCAAGATCGCTGAAACGTCCGGTCAACGAACACGCCTGTACGGGCACCGGACGATTTCTGGCCAACTTGCCGACACGGTCCTGACAGGTCCATGCCCCGGCTGTCAGTCTCTCAGCGGTTCTTCGCACCACTGTTCACCGCATCACCCGAACGTGCTGCACAGCTCTGTTTGCTCCGCCCGGAGTGCATCCCCCGGCGCTCCGGTACCCCCCTCGCAAAAGGAGTCTGCGTGAGATCCACGCCCAGCCGTCGCGCCACCGCGACCGGCGCCCTGATCGCTGCCGCCGCCATGCTCGCCGTGAGCGTCCAGACGGGAGCCGCCACCGCGGCGGACGGCCCGCTGGGTGCGGCCGCCGCCCCCAAGGCCCAGAACGCCATCGCCACCAACCCCGGCAAGCTCCCCGCCGACCTCACGCCGGCCGAGCGCACCGCGCTCATCAAGGCCGCCGACGCCGACAAAGCGGACACCGCCAAGGCGCTCGGCCTCGGCGCCCAGGAGAAGCTGGTCGTCCGGGACGTCGTGCAGGACCGTGACGGCACCACCCACACGCGCTACGAGCGCACCTACGCCGGACTCCCCGTCCTCGGCGGTGACCTGGTCGTCGCCGAGACCAAGGCCGGCACCCCCGTCGGCGTGGTCAAGTCCTCCCGCGCGGAGCTGAAGAACATCGACCTCACGGCCTCGGTCGCCCCGGCCGCCGCCGAGAAGCAGGCCCTGGGCCTCGCCCGTGCGGAGGGCTCCGAGAAGACCGCCGCCGAGCGCGCCCCGCGCAAGGTCGTCTGGATGGCGCAGGGCGCCCCCGTCCTCGCCTACGAGACCGTCGTCGGCGGTCTCCAGCACGACGGCACGCCGAACGAGCTGCACGTCGTCACGGACGCCAGGACCGGCGCGAAGCTGTACGAGTGGCAGGCGGTGCACAACGGCACCGGCAACACGCAGTACAGCGGCCAGGTGACGCTGGGCACCGCGCCCTCGTACACGCTGACCGACACCGCGCGCGGCAACCACAAGACGTACAACCTCAACCGCGGCACGTCGGGCACCGGAACGCTGTTCTCCGGCGCCGACGACATCTGGGGCGACGGCACGCCCCAGAACCTGGAGACGGCGGGCGCCGACGCCCACTACGGCGCCGCGCTCACCTGGGACTACTACAAGAACGTGCACGGCCGCAACGGCATCCGCGGTGACGGCGTCGCGCCGTACTCCCGGGTCCACTACGGCAACGCCTACGTCAACGCCTTCTGGCAGGACTCCTGCTTCTGCATGACGTACGGCGACGGCTCCGCCAACGCCAAGCCGCTCACGTCCATCGACGTGGCCGCGCACGAGATGACCCACGGTCTGACCTCGAACACCGCGAAGCTCGTCTACAGCGGCGAGTCCGGCGGCCTCAACGAGGCCACCTCGGACATCTTCGCGGCGGCGGTCGAGTTCTACGCCAACAACGCCCAGGACCAGGGCGACTACCTGGTCGGCGAGAAGATCGACATCCGCGGCAACGGCACCCCGCTGCGCTACATGGACAAGCCCAGCCGTGACGGCTCGTCCAAGGACTACTGGTACTCCGGCATCGGCTCGGTCGACGTCCACTACTCCTCCGGCCCGGCGAACCACTGGTTCTACCTGCTCTCCGAGGGCAGCGGCGCCAAGACGGTCAACGGGGTCGCCTACGACTCCCCGACCTCCGACGGCCTGCCCGTCACCGGCATAGGCCGCGACAAGGCCGCGCTGATCTGGTTCAAGGCGCTGACCACCAAGTTCACCTCCAGCACCAACTACGCCGGCGCCCGCACGGGCACCGTCGCGGCGGCCACGGAGCTCTACGGCGCCGGCAGCCCCGAGGTGCTCGCGGTCGAGCACGCCTGGGCCGGCGTCAACGTGGGCACCCGTCCCGGCGGGACCGAGCCGCCCACCGGCAAGGTCTTCGAGAACACCGCCGACGTCTCCATCCCGGACAACGGCGCCGCGGTGACCTCCACCGTCAACGTCACCGGGGTCACCGGCAACGCGCCCTCCACCCTCAAGGTGGAC
>NZ_JAPSIW010000726.1 GCF_031178505.1 Streptomyces sp.
GCCAGCCCCGTCGGCCACATCCTGCGCGGCTCCACCTCCACGCCCGGCCGGCCCAGCTCACCCTTGGCCGCGTCCAGCGCCGCGCCGGACACCTTGGGATCGAAGCGCGCCCCCGCGCAGTTGTCGCAGCGACCGCACGGGGCGGCCTCCTCGTCGTCCAGCTGGCGCCGCAGGAACTCCATGCGGCAACCGGTCGTCGCCGCGTAGTCCCGCATCGCCTGCTGCTCGGCCGCCCGCTGCCGGGCCACCCACGCGTACCGCTCCGTGTCGTACACCCACGGCCGGCCGGTGCTCTCCCAGCCGCCCTTCACCCGCCGCACCGCGCCGTCCACGTCGAGGACCTTGAGCATCGTCTCCAGCCGGGTTCTGCGCAGCTCGACCAGCGGCTCCAGGGCCGGCAGGGAGAGCGGCCGGCCGGCCTGCGCCAGCACGTCGAGCGTCCGGCGCACCTGCTCCTCGGGCGGGAACGCGACCGAGGCGAAATAGCGCCAGATCGCCTCGTCCTCCTGTCCGGGCAGCAACAGCACCTCCGCGTGCTCCACCCCGCGGCCCGCGCGGCCCACCTGCTGGTAGTAGGCGATCGGGGACGACGGCGAACCGAGGTGCACCACGAAGCCCAGATCCGGCTTGTCGAAGCCCATGCCGAGGGCCGAGGTCGCCACCAGCGCCTTGACCCGGTTGGCCAGCAGGTCGTCCTCCGCCTGCTGCCGGTCCGCGTTCTCCGTCCGGCCCGTGTAGGAGGCGACGGTATGACCGCACTGACGCAGATACGCCGTGACCTCCTCGGCCGCCGCCACCGTCAGCGTGTAGATGATCCCGGACCCCGGCAGCTCTCCCAGGTGGTCCGCGAGCCAGGCGAGCCGGTGGGCCGCGTCCGGCAGCCCGATCACCCCGAGACTCAGGCTCTCCCGGTCCAGCGGCCCCCGCAGGACCAGGGCGTCCGTGCCCGCGCCGGTGCCGAGCTGCTCCGCCACGTCCGCCGTCACCCGGGCGTTCGCCGTCGCCGTCGTCGCGAGGACCGGAACCCCCGGCGGCAGATCCGCCAGCATCGTCCGCAGCCGGCGGTAGTCCGGCCGGAAGTCGTGCCCCCAGTCCGAGATGCAGTGCGCCTCGTCCACCACCAGCAGGCCCGTGGCGGCGGCGAGCCGGGGCAGCACCTGGTCGCGGAAGTCCGGGTTGTTGAGCCGCTCGGGGCTCACCAGGAGGACGTCGACCTCCCCGGCCGCCACCTCCTGCTGAACCGTCTCCCACTCCTCCGTGTTCGACGAATTGATCGTCCGGGCGCGGATGCCCGCCCTCGCCGCCGCCTCCACCTGGTTGCGCATGAGCGCGAGCAGCGGGGAGACGATGACGGTGGGGCCGCTCCCGCGCTCACGGAGCAGCGAGGTCGCCACGAAGTACACCGCCGACTTGCCCCACCCGGTCCGCTGCACCACCAGCGCCCGGCGGCGGTCGGCGACCAGGGCCTCGATCGCCCGCCACTGGTCCTCGCGCAGTCTCGCCCTGCCGGTCGGGTCGGAGACGAGACGGGCGAGCACGGTGTCGGCGGCGGCGCGGAGCGCGGCCCGGTCTTCCAGGGGATCTGCGTGGGTCATGCCCCCATGCAACCCGATGCCTCGGACATCTCGCGAACGAGCGGGCCCACCTGTGGACAACTCCAGGGCCGGACGGATCACCCGGACCGGGAGTTATCCACAGGGGTTTCCGATTTCGGAAGATCACGAGACCGTCGTGACCATGAACGCGAACCACCACGAAATCACCGGACCCACCCGTACCCAGCAGATCACCCTGCGCGGCCCGGCCGAGCTGGCCGACGCGCTCCCGTTCATGCTGGGCTTCCACCCGACCGACTCCGTCGTCCTGGCGGCGCTCCACGGCGAGCACGGGCGCTTCGGCGGACGCGTCAGGCTCGGTATCCCCCGCTCACCGCACGAATGGGAGGCCACCGCCGACCACCTGGCCGAAACTCTGGTCGAAGGGTGCGGCAGGCGCGGCGAACGGCCGGACGGCATCGTCGTCTTCCTGTGCCAGGACCCCGCCCCCGGCGAGACGGCCCGCCGTGTCAAGGAGCGGCTGCGGCCCCTCGCGCAGCGACTTCGAACCGCTTGCGGAGCCCTCGACATCCCCGTCTACGAAGCCCTGTGCATCTCCGACGGTCTCTACTTCTCCTACTGCTGCCCGGACGCCCGCTGCTGCCCGCCCGACGGGACGCCCCTCGCGCTCAGCGGCACCTCGGTGATGGCCGCCGCCGCCACCTATGCCGGCATCCAGGTGCGGGGCTCGCTGCGGGACATGCAGGCCCGGCTCAGGCCCGCGGGGTCCGCGGGGCAGGAGCGGCAGCGGGCCGCGCTCGACGCCGCGGCCGCCTCGATCGTCCCGCGGATCCTCGACGGAGCGGAGGAGGAGGGCCGCAAGGAGGTGCGGGAGACAACCCTGCGGCTGGCCCGGGACCTGCTCGGGAGGTTCACCCCGCCCGCCGGCGGGAGCGAGAAGCCGGGCGGTGTCGTGGGCACCGCAGAGGCCGACGCCGCCGACGACGCCCTGGTCGGCGTCGCCGAGGCGGCCGCCCTCGTCATCGGCCTCCAGGACCGGACCACGCGGGACCAGGTCGCCGAGTGGATGGAAGGTGCGGAAGGCCGGGCGGCACTGCGGCTCTGGCGGGTGCTCGCACGGCGCTGTGTCGCCCCCTACCAGGAGCACGCCGCGGCGCCGCTGACCCTCGCGGGATGGACGGCCTGGTCCACCGGGGACGAACCCGCCGCGCGGGTCGCCCTCGGCCTGGCCCTGGAGGCCGACCCCGAGTACGTCTTCGCCCGGCTGTTGCACCAGGCCTGCAACGAGGGGCTGGATCCCGAGTCCCTCCGCGCCTGTCTCAGGAGCGAGCGGGACGCGCGCCTCGCGGCGGACCGGCCCGCTCCCGTCCCCGGGCGGGCGGCGGAACACGGCCCGCGGACGGAGACGCCGGCCGCACCGGTCGCCCCGGGGGCGGGCCGCACCGCCACCCGGCGCGCCTCGGGAAAGCCGGGACGGAGGACCACCGCACCGGCCAAGGCGGCACCGCCGGCCGGCGTCCGGCCGGGCGGGAAGGCCAGGACCGGACCGGCGGGCCGAGCCCCGCGTCCCGACGGCCGCCGCGGCAGCAGGAGCGGCGGATGACAACCGTGACCCGGGCGCCCGCGGACGCGTTCAAGACTGCGGCGGAGCCGTCCGAGCCGTGCCGCCGACGCCCCGCCGGCCGTCCGGTTCGCACAGAGAGCACCCCACACCCGCCATGGCCCTCCACCCTGTCCCGCCTCCCGGACACCCCGCGGGCCCTCCGGCCGGCCCCAGCCCCACTCTTGCGGGCCTCACGCTCCCGCGCGGCGGAAGGACGGGGGAACTGCCGCCGGTCCATGACACGCTCCTCTGCGTCGCCCTGCCCGCCTTCACCGTCAACGCCCCCCACGGCCAGCTCACCGGGCAAGGCCCGGAGGGCGTGTACCGGGAGGGCCGGAGGCT
>NZ_JAPSIW010000727.1 GCF_031178505.1 Streptomyces sp.
TGGCACGGCCGCCGGAATTCACCAAAGCAAGTTCAAGAGCAGGTCAATGGAGAGTAATACGCGCATGTGAGGACTGTCGGGCAACACCCCATGAACAGAGGGGGTTTCCGACCGGAACCAGCCTGAAGTTGACGCGATCGCATCGAAAGGAGCACGTGGGCGCACGGCCCGGCGCACGGTGAAGGGACGTCAGACGGCC
Organism: Streptomyces sp.; assembly: GCF_031178505.1. Classification (GTDB taxonomy): domain Bacteria; phylum Actinomycetota; class Actinomycetes; order Streptomycetales; family Streptomycetaceae; genus Streptomyces; species Streptomyces gulbargensis. Next base: position 200 of record NZ_JAPSIW010000727.1, read on the forward strand.
GGGTGTACGGGCGGGGCCGGCGGGGCCGGCACCGCCCAGCGGACGGCCGCGGTGACCGCGCGGCCACCGGCCCGGCCTACGGGCAGCAGGAGCCGTGTGCGGTACGGCAGTTCGAGCGGGCTCCGCGCCCAGGGCGGCAGCAGCTCCACGGCCGCGGCGGCGAGGAGGGCGTACGGCGCGAGCGCGGGAGCCGGGAGGGGCGGTTCGGCGAGGAGGAAGCGGGTGGTGGCCCGGGCCTCGGGGGTGGAGCGGAGTTCCGGTCGGTACGCGGCGATCCGCGCGGTCAGTCCGGCGCGGGTGACCGGTGGGTCCTCGGCGCCGAGCCGCCGGGCGACCGAGGCCATCGCGGCGACGTACTCGTCCTGTTCCCGGGGGCCGAGCGGCCGGCGGCCGTATCGCTGGTGCGCCCGGAGGAAGCATTCGGTCTCGGCGACGTGCACCCAGGTCAACAGGTGCGGGTCGGAGGCGCGGTACGGGACGCCCTCACGGGTGCGTCCGCGGATCGCCGCATGGGTCTCGCGCACCCGCGCGACGGCCCGCTCGGCGTCCTCGGCGGTGCCGAAGGAGGTGACGGCGAGGAAGGTACTGGTCCGCTGGAGCCGGCCCCAGGGGTCCGAGCGGAACCCGGAGTGCGCGGCGACGGCGGCCATGGCCGTGGGGTGCAGCGACTGGAGCAGGAGGGCCGCCAGACCGCCGATGTACATCGAGGCGTCGGCGTGGACGGTCCGCACCGGGCTTCCGGGAGGGAACCAGCGCGGTCCGGGCGTGCCGTGGATGCGGGCGCGCGTCCGGTGGGCGTCCGGCCCCGCGACGCGGTGCAGAAGGCTCTCACCGGCCCGCCCCCGCAGATCGCCGAGGAGCTGCGGCCGCCGGACCATGAGCCCAGTATGCGCCCGGGCGGGGGCCGTCCCCAAGGGCGCGGAAGGCGGGCCGGGGCGGGGACGGCCGGCGTTGCCCGGGGCCCCGGGCCCGGGAGCGCGTGCCCCCGGGGCGCGCGGCGCGTCCGGGCACCGCGGGAGCCGTCCGCCGCTCCACCGGCCGGCCCTCCGCTCAGGAGGTCTGTTCCCGCGTGCCGTCGTCCGGGTGCGGGGCGCGCTGTTCCTCACGGCCGAGGCCGGGACTCTGCTTCTTGGCGGTGCTGCCGTCCTCGTCCGCCGCGTCCTCCACGGAGCGGTGCTGCACGGCGTCCTCCGCCTGGCGCCGCGCCTCCTCGTCGCCGCTCTCGCCGACGGCCTGGGACGGGGTGGTGCGCGGCGACTCGCCGTCGTCCTCGTGGCGCGTCTCGTCCTGGGTCATGATCTCTCCCTCACAGGGTCGTACGGGTCGGGCGGCCGGTCCTCACGGGTGCCCCGGCCGCCCGGCGGGGCACGACGGGCGGCTGCCCCGCGCGCCCGGTCCGAAACGGGCCGTGCCCCGGCCGGCCGATGGGTCCGGTGCGGTCAGAGTTCGCCGGTGGTGATCCGGGCGCAGGCCCGTACCACCTCGGCGAGGTCGCGGCCCTCCTCGTACAGCTCGCGCTGCCGCTGCGCACCGCCGCCGTGCGCGAGCAGGGTCTCCACGCCCTTGACGGCCGCCTCGTGGTCCCCGCTGTCCCGCAGCGCGTCCTCGGTGTGCGTGAGGAGGGCCGCGAGGGCCGTCTCGGCCGGGGTCTCGCGCATCGTCACCGGGTGGAGGAGCGGTCCCTGGAGTCCGGAGCGGGCGGCCCGCCAGGAGGCGAGGCGGAGCAGGCCGGCGGAGAAGTCGGGGGCCGGCTCGCCCTCGCGCCAGGCGCGTGCGGACGTCTCCACCAGGCCACGGGCGAGGGTCGCCACCAGGGCCGTGGTCTCGGGTTCCAGGCAGACGTCGGCGACGCGGATCTCCACGGTCGGGTAGTTGTGGGAGAGACGGGCGTCGAAGTAGATCATGCCGGGGTCGCGCAGGACACCGGTGGCGAGCATGTCGCGGACGCGCGAGTGGTAGCCCTCCGCGTTGCCGAACGGCTCGTACGGCCCGGCGGAAGGCCAGCGGTTCCAGACGCGGCTTCGGTAGCTGCTGTAGCCGCTGTCCATGCCCTGCCAGAACGGGGAGTTCCCGCTGATCGCGTTGAGGAGGTAGAGCCAGGGCCGCATGCGGTCCAGGACGGCCACGCCCTCCTCGTCGGACTCGACGGAGACGTGGACGTGGCAGCCGCAGGTCAGCTGTTCCTGGGTGGTGAGGCCGAACTGTTCGGCCATCCAGCGGTAGCGGCGGCCGAGGTTCCTGGACGGCTCCACCGGCAGGGGCGAGGTGGCGAGGGCGGCGACGCGGGCGCCGGCCTGCCGGGCGTGGCGCCCGGCCTCCCCGCGCCAGCGGACGATCTCCTCGCGCAGGGCGTTCATGTCGGCCAGCGGCCGGGTGGCGAACTCCAGCTGCTCCTGGTGGAGCTCCTTCTCGAAGACCTCTTCCGCGTCGTCGTCGCCACCCGCGGCGACCGCCGCCAGGACGGCCGAGGACACCGCCAGGGGCTCCCCGGTCCGCTCGCTGACGAGCAGCAGCTCTTCTTCGACTCCTACCGTGCGCATGGTCGCTCTCCCGCCTCCGCCGGGACGGCCGGCCCGGTTGGCCGCCGTCCCGCGAAGGTCATCCCTCGTTCCTGAGCCGCTCGTGCCCGCGAAGCGGCAGGTCATGCCCGCCGGAGGTCCGGGGCCCCGGCGACTTTCGTCACGTACGGCCCGGGACGCCGGGAGAAGCGCGGCAGAAGCCGGTCTCAGGGCCGGCGCCAGTCGTTCCTGTCCAGGTGGGAGCCGGCCATGGGGCCCATGCGGAGCATGCCGCCGTCCACGGCCCAGGAGGCGCCGGTGACGTAGGAGGACCCGGGCCCGGCCAGGAAGGCGATGACCTCGGCGACCTCCCGTGCGTCCCCGGGGCGGCCGAGCGGGATGCCGGGCCTGTCCTCGTCCCGTACGTCGGTGTCCTCCTGGCCCGTCATCGGGGTGGCGATCTCGCCGGGGGCGACGGCGTTGACGGTGATGCCGTGTTCGGCGAGCTCCAGGGCCATGACCTGGGTGAGGAGGCCGAGGCCCCCCTTGGCGGCGCAGTAGGGGCCGGAGCCCACGCGGGGCTGGTGCTCGTGCACGGAGGTGACGTTCACGATGCGGCCCCCGCCCCCCTGGTCGATCATGCGCCGGGCCGCCCGCTGGGAGCAGAGGAACGGCCCCACGAGGTCGACGTCGAGGACCTGGCGGACGGTGTCGAGGTCGAGGTCGAGGAAGGGGGTGGCCGTCCCCGTGCCGGCGTTGTTGACCAGGACGTCGATGCGGCCCAGTTCGTCGGCGAGCC
>NZ_JAPSIW010000728.1 GCF_031178505.1 Streptomyces sp.
GTCGCCGTGGAACCGGCGGCGATCGCGGCGGCCGAGGAGCGGGGGCTCAACCGGCTGTACGTCGTCCTGACCCGGGCGGTGTCGCGGCTGGACGTGGTGCACGGGAGGCCGCTGCCGTTCTGACCGTCGCGGTCAGGACAGCGGGCCGCCCGGGGAGAGGGCCGGCTCGGCGAAGCGGTCGCCGACGCGCAGGTGGGTGACGGTGTTCCGGGTGGAGGCCGTCGGGCAGCGGGAGTTCGGCGTGGTCGGCCTCGCCGTACAGGGTGCGGCCGTCGAGGTGGCGCGGGTGCGGGTCGTCGGCCGAGCGGTCGCGGACGATGCGGGCGAGTTCCTCGCGGATGACGGCGAGGGTGAGCTTTCCGGCGGCGACCTCGGCGGGGTCGCCGGCGGCGTGGGAACCGAGGCGGCCCTCGGCGAGCGCGGCGGGGTCGAAGGCGGTGGGGCCGGGGGTGTCCTCGTGGAGGGGCAGTGGAGGGGGGAGTTCACCGGGCAAGTGCCGCTGGAACCGGGGGCGGGCGAGCCGGACCGTCGGCCGCGGCGAGGTGGGGGTGGCCGTGCCGGCGGATCCGGCCGGGGCACCCCTTCCGCGTTCTCCGGGGCGGCGGGGTGGCGCGTACTGGCTAATGGCATTAGCCTAAGGGGTATGGGTAATAGCGAAGGTGTGGGCGAGACCGCGTTCCTCGACGTCGACGGCGGGCGGCTGGCGTACGAGGTGTCCGGCGGGGGACCGCTGGTCGTCCTCGCGCACGGCATGGGGGACAACCGGGCGGCCTTCCGGGAGGTGGCCGCGCGGCTGGTCGCGGGCGGGTACCGGGTCGCCGCGATGGATCTGCGGGGGCACGGTGAGTCCAGCACCGGCTGGGCGTCGTACACCCGTACCGACACGGCTCGCGACGTCCTCGCCCTGATCCGGCACCTGGGCGGTCCCGCCGTCGTCATCGGGCACTCCTTCGGCGGCGGTGCCGCCACCATCGCCGCGGCCGAGGAGCCCGGGCTGGTCGACGGCCTCGTCGAGGTCAGCCCGTTCACCCGCCCGCAGAAGGCCGACGTCCGCGCGCTCCTCTCGAACGCCCGTTACCGCAAGGGCATGGCCCTGCTGATGGGCGCCGGCCTGCTGCGCAGCGTGGGGCTGTGGAAGCGCTACCTCCGCCACGCCCGCCCGGGCGCCGGGCACGCGGGGTTCGACGCGCACCTCGCCGCGCTGGAGGCGGACCTGCGCAGGCCCGGCCGGATGGCCGTGCTCGGAAAGTACGGCATGGCCTCGCCCGCCGACGCCGGGGCCCGGCTCGCCGACGTCCGCTGCCCCGCCCTGGTGGTCATGGGCACGCTCGATCCCGACTGGCCCGACCCCCGGGCGGAGGGCGAGGGCATCGTGGCCGCCCTGCCGGCCGGGCTGGGCCGCCTGGCGCTGATCGAGGGCGCGGGCCACTACTCCCACACCCAGCTCCCCGACACGGTCGCCGCGCTCGCCCTGGACTTCCTGGCGGAGGTGCGGCGTGGCTAGGGCGGCGCTGTCCCCGGGCGCGGTCGTGGACGTCGCCCTCGCGATCCTCGACGAGAGGGGACCCGAGGCACTCACGCTCGCGGCGGTGTCCGCCCGGGCGGGGGTGGCCACTCCGTCCCTGTACAAGCACGTGCGCAACCTCGCCGAACTGCGCGCCCTGGTCTCCGCCCGCGTCATCGGCGACCTCGCCGACCAGGTCGGGGAGGCGGTCCTCGGCCGTTCGGCCGACGACGCGATCCGCGCGCTGATGACGGCCTGGCGGTGCTACGTGCGGCAGCACCCGAACCGCTACCTGGCCACCCTCCAGAGCCCGGACCCGCGCACCGCCCGGGCCGGCGAGCGGCTGATCGGCATCATCGCCGCCGCCCTGCGCGCCTACGGCCTGGAGGACTCCGCCGCCGTCCACGCCGTCCGCTGCCTGCGCGCGGCCGTCCACGGGTTCGCCGTACTGGAGGTCCAGGGCGGCTTCGGACTCCCCGAGGACGCGGACGACAGCTACGACCTGCTGGTCCGGATGCTGACGGCGGGACTGCGCGCGCCGGGAGCGGTCGGCCGGTCCGGCGGGGGCGGCTAGTCCGTGGTCCGGCCGCACAGCGCGAGGTCGGTGAGCCGCTGGACGGCGCGCTCGGCGCGCAGCAGTTGCTCGTCGCCGGGGGTCTTGCCGCTGGCCACGATGACGACGGAGCGCTGTCCGTCCTCGGTGAACCCCGTACGGACCGTGCCGCCCTCCAGGTCGCCGCCGTGGCCCCAGCGGTGGCCGCCGCAGGCCAGTGGCTGCCGCATCAGCCCCAGCCCGTACTCCAGTTCGGGGAAGGCCTGCCGGATCTCGGCACTGGCCGGGACCGTGCGGCGCATCCGCGCGAGCTGCTCCGGTGGCAGCAGCCGTCCGTCGAACAGCGCGGTGAAGAACGTGTCCAGGTCGCGGTGCCCGCTGATGAGCGACCCGGCGGCGTTCGCCATGGACATGTTGCGTTCGGTCGTGTCGGTCCAGCCGGTGGACCCGGGGAAGCGCTGGTACGTGTGGGCGTGCGGACCGAGGGGACGGGGGTCGTCGCCCGGTTCGTAGGTGTCGCGCAGCCCCAGCGGCCGGATGATCCGGTCCCGTACCTCCTGCGCCCAGGACCGTCCGGTGACCTTCTGGACGACCATCCCGGCGAGGATGTAGTTGGGGTTGGAGTAGTTCCAGTCCGGCTCCGGGTCGTCCGGGGCGGCGGGCGGGAAGTCGGGGGCGTGTTCCATCGCCCGGGCGACGGTGTCCTCGGCGCCGACGTGGTCGAACCTGGTCCGCTCGAAGTCCGCGGCCGAGGTTCCCGTGTCCTCGGTCCAGTCGTAGTTGTGGATGCCGCTGGTGTGCTGGAGGAGGTTGCGCAGGGTGATGCGGCCGCCGTCGTTGCCGTTGCCGCTGACGACGCCGGGCAGCCACCGGTCGACGGTGTCGTCCAGGGACAGTCGTCCCTCGGCGGCCAGTTGCAGGACGACCGTCGCGGTGAAGGCCTTGGTGACGCTGGCGGCGCGGAAACGCTCGCCCCGGGCCACCGGCCGGCCGCCGCCCAGCTCGGCCTCCCCGGCACTGGCCCGGATCCGGCGCCGGCCGTCGCGTACCTCCACGGAGGCGCCGACGTACCCGGCCTCCTTCAGTGTCCTCTCCAGCTCCCGTCGCAACTCAACCCGGGTGAGCGGCATACGCGCCGCGCCGCCGTCGGCCGACGCCGCGGCCGGTGACGTCAGGGCGCCCGCCAGCACCGCCGCGCTGACGGTCACCGCGGCGGCCAGGCGCGCGTATGAGCTTCGCTTCGTAGCCATGCGTCCACTGTGTCCGGGCCGGCCGGCCGACACCATGCGGCTGACCTCCGTGACGCGGTGGGGTGAACCGTACCTACCGGCCCGGCCGGCCTCAGCCCTTGACGGCCTCCGCGATGCACTGGGCGGCCTCGGCCGGGGTGAGCCGCGTGGTGTCGACCACCTCGGCCTCGGCGTGCAGCCAGG
>NZ_JAPSIW010000729.1 GCF_031178505.1 Streptomyces sp.
ACTGTATCCCCCCACGTAGGTGGGCGGTTCGGGCGTTGTTGTCTGGTCGCCGGCCGGGGGGGGGGGGGTGGGCCCGCCCGGGGGGGGGGGGCGCCCGGCCCCCCCCCGCCACCCGGGCCTAGACCGCGACTGCTTCGAACTCGTCGGCGGTGGCGACGATGGTGATGCGGGGGCGGGCGACGGGGGTCTGCGGCGTGCCCTCGTACATGTCGGTCTGGGGCTTCTTGGCCGTGCCGGTGATGCGCACCCGGTCGCCTTCCTCGGCCTCCCACGCGGCCTTGCTGGTGCTGAAGACCTTCAGGGTGAGTCCGTCTCCTGCATCGACCAGCAGGAGCATCCGGGAGCCGAACGCTCCGTCGACGGTCCTGGCCAGGGTGACGGTGCCCTCGTGGGCCACCTGGTCGCCCTCGGCCAGGGAGCGGGCGGAGGCGATGCGCTCGGCGCGCGCGGCGGCTTCGACGGCTGCGCGCTCGTCGCGGCGGGCGTACTCCTCGGCGGCCCGGCGCGCGGCCTGGTCCTGGCGGGGCGTCATGGACTTGCCGGAGGTGATCAGGCGGCGCATGTCGTCGGGGAAGGTGCTTCCGTCGTTGTCCATCCACTTGGCCAGCTCGGGCTCGGCGGCGCTGAACTCGGCCCAGATCGCCCGGCCCTTGGCGGCGTCGATGATGGCCCGCTCGTCCTGCTTGCGCCTGTCGGTGGCCAGGCGCTTCACGTCCTCGATCCGGTGCTCAAGGGGCATCGGGGCACCAAGGGCCCCGTAACCCCGGCAGTCGAAGCAGATGCCTCCGTGGACGTGTTCGTAGCCGTTGATGTGCCCCTTCCCGCCGCACCTGCCGCACGGCTCGGCGTATCCGTCCTTCTCCCGCCGGTAGAAGACGGAGACCAGTCCGTCGATGGTGATGGTCGCGCCGCCGCCGAGCGCGTTCAGGCGAGAGCCGACGTGGGTGACGGTCGGTTCGGGGAGGGCCAGGGAGACGGAGAGGGCCGTCAGGGCGGCGGCGAGGGCCTCCTTGCGGGTCGGGGCGGACGCGACCGGCTGCGGGTCTGCGGCGTCGTCCGCGCGGGCGACGGTCCACGTGCGGCCGGACTTGGTGACCTTGAAGAGCTTGTTGGCGATGACGCAGTGCCAGACTCCGCCGATCTTCGTCAGAGCCGGGAGCTGCTGGTCCTGGTCCGCGCGCTGGGTGGTGGTCATGATCTGTGCCCTCCGTGTGGTGCCGGGTTTCGAGTGGTCTTCGTTGTCCGGGGTGCCACCCCCTTCCAACAAGTTCTATATTACCAGTGTTGAGCCGGATAGCCAAGCCTGAGAAGGGGCCTGACCAGGCTTTTTACGGAATCCCGCAACCTGCGCGTGCCCTCCGAGCCAAGCCGCCCCCTCCCGTTGCCAGCCGCTTTTCGACCAGCCCACGACGGGCCGCACCCGGCGGGCGGACGGTCACGCGTTCGCCGGGGATGCCGTGCCGTGGGGCCGTCGGCAGGGTGAGCGGCGCGGCCGGCCACGGGCGCCGGGGGTGTGTGAGGGGGTGGCGCGGGAGCGCCCCTCACACCCGGCCGGAGGTCGGGTGCCGCTCGACGGAGCCGCGCACCTGCCGCTGGCCCCGCCGGGCGGCCGTCGCTCGCGTCGGGTTCGCCCCCTCTCGGCGCGCGGCCGGCGAAGCCTCGGCGGTCCGTCGGCGCCCACCGCCGCCGGGGCACGCCGAAGGGGGCGGACACCTGATGTGGCGTCCGCCCCCTTCGGGGGTGTGCGGCCTTAGAAGGGGGCCAGCCCGACGTCCGTGCCGCCCTGCGTGAGGAGGTACCAGACGTCCTTCATCTCGGGCTGCTCGTAGACCCCGGGCCGCTTCTCGATCTCCTCGACCTTGGCGTAGGCGGCCTCCACGGCCTCCTGAGCCTCCTTCACCCGCTCGGCGGTGACCTGACCGGGCCGGGTGAGCATGTCCTGGGCCAACGCCGCACCGAGGCGCTGGACGGCGTACGCGAGATCGAACAGCTCGGTCAGCGCGTCCGCGATCGGGTCGGCCTCGGGCCGCGAGTTGTCGACGACCACCTTGACGGGGAATCCGCACCGCCGGAGTTCGCGGGTGACCTTGGCGAACTTGAAGTGGTCGAACGGCCAGGCGCGGGTGCCGGGCGCAGCGAACGCGTTCAGGGAGTGCGACCACTCGAATCCGTGCTGCCGCAGGATCACCCTCGGCCAAGCGTGGTGCTCGCTGATGCGCGCGGTGGTGCCGTAGACCCTGCTGTGCTCGATGATGGTGGTGATCACGGGGTTCCTCCGTGGTGTGGGTTTCGAGTGGTTCTCGCTGTCCGGGGCGCCACCCCCTTCCAACAAGCTCAATATTACCAGTATTGGGCCGGATTTGGAAGCGGGGGGCGGTTCCGATCAGGGGTTTTTCTGGACCCGGGGCGGCGACAGGCCGCCGCCCCGGGTCCGGTCAGCCCTGACGGGCCGCGCGGGCGTCGCGTTCGCGGACGGCGTCGGCCACAGCACCGGCGAACGCCCGTCCGGCGCTCCCGCTGCCCGTCCAGGCGAACGGCACCGGCCTGTTGTCCAGGTACAGGCGGACCGCTTCGCGGGCCGTCTTGCGGCTGTCCACGCTGAACACCGCGTCGCCGATGGCGGGGAGGGACACGGTGACGTTGGTCCACACGTACTCGGCGGCCCGGTGCTCGTCGTGGATGACGCGGGCGGGCTCGACCTGGAGGAGGTGGGCCAGCGTGTCGGTGAACTCGCGGGCGGCCTCGTGGGTGTCGAACGGGCCCGGGATAAGGGCTGCGTCGTGGCCGATGGCGGTGTGGATCTGGAACTTCATGGCGTGCTCTCCTGCGGGCGTGGTGTCGGGTTTCGAGCGGGGCCGGGCGGCGGTGCCGTCCGCCGCCCGGCCGGGCGGGGTCAGTTGGTGGCGTCGGCCTCCTCGTCGTCGGTGCGCCACAGCGGCAGGGCCTCGAAGTCCTGGCTGGGCGCGAGCTTGATCACGGCCGCGCGCACGGTGGCGGCCTTGACGGTGGCGGGCATGAGGGCGGCGACGGCGCGGGGGTCCTTGTTCGCGCGCCACATGGCGTAGAGCACGCGCTGACGCTCGGCGCGGGCCTTCGTCAGCGCTTCACGGGCGGCCTGGTAGGCCGCCTCGGCCTCCAGCCCCTCCATGAGGAGGGGGGTGTCGATGCCCTCCCGCTGCTGGGACGCTTCGATCATCTCGGCGCGCATCGCCTGGTAGACCGTGCGGCCGATCGCCTCCGCCTCGACCTGAAGCTCGGGGGTGATCTGCTCGCTCATGGGTTCCTCCGGTGTGGGTTTCGAGTGGTTCTCGTTGTCCGGGGTGCCACCCCCTTCCAACAAGCTCAATATTACCAGCACTGGACCGAATCACCAAGCTGAAAAGGGGTCTGACCAGGGTTTTTCCCGGAAGTTCCATGATCTTTTAGCGGGCGTCCGGGCCCCCGCCGACCCCCCTCCCAGCCAGCCGTCTTTCCCTCCCCGGCCAC
>NZ_JAPSIW010000101.1 GCF_031178505.1 Streptomyces sp.
CCTTCGTTTCCGACTCTATCAGATCTTTCCGATCCGATTTCCTCGGTGCTTTCCGGTCCCGGATTTCTTTCTTTCCGAGGCCTTCCGGCGCGTTCCGACTTTATCAGAGTCATTTCGGCCGACCTAATCGGTGGCTTTCTTGATTCGGATAAGGAATCGGGGTGACTCCGTGGAATCGAGTTCCGATCGGAGCGAGTCTGAGTCTACGCGGTTGCGACCTGGACTGTCCAGTCCCTCGGCAACCGTTTGAATCTACCTCCCCGCATCCACTGTGTCAACAGCTTTTGCGGGCACCGGAGGAGACTAGCAGCTCCGCGGGGGCGGATGCACATCAGGCGGCGGTGGGCTGTTCGGCGCTGCGGTCGGGGGTGGCCAGGTCGCCCGTGTCGCCGGCGCGGGCGGCGCGGCCGCCGAGCACGTACACGTACAGCAGGAAGGCCAGCTCGGCGGCGACGCCGATGGTGATGCGGGCCCAGGTCGGCAGGTCGGAAGGGGTGACGAAGCCTTCGATGAGGCCGGAGACGAAGAGGACCAGGGCCAGGCCGACGGCCATGCCGAGGGCGGCGCGGCCCTGGGAGGCGAGGGCCGCGCGTCGGGTGGTGGGCCCGGGCTCGATGAGGGTCCAGCCGAGGCGCAGGCCCGTGCCGGCGGCGACGAAGACGGCGGTCAGTTCCAGCAGACCGTGCGGAAGGATCAGGCCGAGGAAGACGTCGAGACGGCCGGCGGACGACATGAGGCCGATGGCGATGCCGACGTTCAGCATGTTGAGGAAGAGGATCGCCAGCACGGGGAGGCCGAGGAAAGCGCCCAGGACGAGGCAGAGGGCGGCGGCCTGGGCGTTGTTCGTCCAGACCTGGGCGGCGAACGAGGCCGCGGGGTGGCTGGAGTAGTACGTCTCGTACTGGCCGCCGGGCCGGGTCATCTCACGGAGGTCGGCAGGAGCGCCGATCGAGGCCTGGACCTCCGGGTGGGCGGCGATCCACCAGCCGATCAGCACGGCGAGCAGCGTGGAGAGGACCGCGGTGGGGATCCACCAGTGGCGGGAGCGGTAGACGGCCGCCGGGAAACCCGACGTCAGGAAGCGCGCGGCGTCCTGCCAGGAAGCACGGCGGGTACCGGTGACGGCGGCGCGGGCGCGGGCGACGAGCTGGGTGAGGCGGGCCGTGAGCTGGGGGTCCGGAGTGCTGGACCGGATGATCGAGAGATGGGTGGCCGTCCGCTGGTAGAGGGCGACGAGCTCGTCCGCCTCGGCTCCGGTGAGCCGCCCGCCCTGGCGCAGGAGGTGGTCGAGGCGTTCCCACTCGGCGCGGTGGGCGGTGACGTAGACGTCGATGTCCATGATCGGCTGCTGCTCCAGGCACTGGCGGCGGACGGGTCCGTACTGCTGCGGCGCGCTGCGGGTCAGCTTGGCAGACTGGCGTTCGGAGGGGGCCGGGAAGGTCGGCCGGAGGAGGGTGGGCAGCGTGAGTGGGCTTGTGACGGGGGATGCCGTCGTCCTGGGGTTGGAGCCCGCGCGGCTGCCGAGCCGGGCGCTGGCCCTGTTCGTCGACCTGCTGGTCGTCGGGGCTGTGTACGTGGTGCTGATGATCGGGCTGGCGTTCGCGACGGCCTCGCTGGACGAGGCGGCGGTGACGGCGCTGTCGATCGCCGCGTTCCTGCTGGTGCTCGTGGGGGCGCCGATCGCGGTGGAGACGCTGACGCACGGGCGGTCGCTGGGGAAGCTGGTGTGCGGGCTGCGGGTGGTGCGGGACGACGGCGGGCCGATCCGCTTCCGGCACGCCCTGGTGCGGGGGGCGATGGGGGCAGTGGAGATCCTCATGACCTTCGGCGCGATCGCCTGTGTGGCGTCGCTGGTGTCGGAGCGGGGGCGGCGGCTCGGGGACGTCTTCGCCGGGACGCTGGTGGTGCGGGAGCGGCTGCCGGCGGCCGCGCGGACGGCGTACGTGCCTCCGCCGCCGCCGTGGTTGGCGGGGCGGTTCTCCGGGCTCGACCTCTCGGCGGTGCCGGAAGGATTGTGGCTGGAGGTACGGCAGTACCTGACGCGCGAGCGCGAGCTGGACCCCGTGGTGGGTCGGCGGCTCGCGGAGCGGCTGGCGGACGAGATGGTGGCGCGGACGGGGGCGCCCGCCCCGCCAGGGGTTCCGGCCGGGGCGTATCTCGCGGGGGTGGTCGCGGAGCGGCAGGCCCGGGACGCGCGGCGGGCCCTCGCCCCGGGCGGGGAGACAGCCGCCACGGAGGTCACAGGAATCACGGGAGCCACGGAAGTCGCACGGGGCCGGGGAGGCAGGGGACGTGGGGGAGTCACAGAAGCTCCCGTGACCCCACCGGCCGCGAAGTCGGGCCCCGAGGTGGAGGGGGCCGGGGGCGGGACGGGCGGGGGGCGCGAGGGGCGCGCCACCGGGTTCGCTCCCCCGGCCTGAGGCCCGCCCGGCCTCGGGGGACGCGCACCCCTGGCCCGCCCAGCCCCGGGGTGCGTGCGCCCGGCCCGCCCTCAGGGGAAGACGGAGGGCGGGGTCTCCAGGTCCTCGAGTTCGATGCCGGGGGCCGCGAGGACCACGTCGCCGGCGATGTGGACCGTATGGCGTTCGCCCGTGTCCAGGGCGCTGACCTGGTACTCGTCCACCATCAGGGGGCCGTTGTCAGTGGGGTGCGCTTCACTTCTCAGCAGGGCCCAGGACTGGTCGACCGTGAGGGGGGCGAGCACCGGATCCGTGAAGGCGACGAGCCGTACGCGGGTCTCGGGGGATGCGGGGGTGAGACGCAGGAGTCGCGTGAGGGCGACGAGGAAGGCCGGGGACGAGCCGGTGAAGGCGTGGGCGCGCACATTGCCTTCGGTGGCGTCGGTTCCGGTGGGGTCCGTGCGGACCCAGGTGACGCCGTCGAGGGCCGCTCCGCGGACCTGCCAGCCGGCGGCGTGCAGTTCGAGCCGGAGGGGGCGGCCGAGGTCGTCGAGGGTCAGATCGACGGAACCGTGGTGCTCGCCTGAGGGGGTGGTGATCTGCGAGACGTAGCGCCAGCCGGAGGGGCCGGGGGCGCAGTGGAAGTGTTCGTCGCCGAGGGGGGTGTGATCGTGCGGATCATGGAGCGAATAACGGCCGCGGGGCATGGGTCCTCGGAGGGCGGGGGCGGTCGGCGGTAGGCGCCGGGCGGGGACGGGGCAGGCCCCCGGCACGGGGGTGCGGGGGCCTGCGCTGGATCCTTTGCCGTTGTCCGGTGGGGTGGCCGTCCGCTGTGGGACGGCCATCCCGCCGGCCGGGCGTCAGTAGCGGTAGTGGTCCGGCTTGTACGGGCCCTCGACCGGGACGCCGATGTAGGCGGCCTGCTCCGGGCGGAGCGTCGTCAGCTTGACGCCGAGCGCGTCGAGGTGGAGACGGGCGACCTTCTCGTCCAGGTGCTTCGGCAGCGTGTAGACGTCGGTCGGGTACTGCTCCGGCTTGGTGAAGAGTTCGATCTGCGCGAGGGTCTGGTCCGCGAAGGAGTTCGACATCACGAAGGAGGGGTGACCGGTCGCGTTGCCCAGGTTCAGCAGACGGCCCTCGGAGAGGACGATCAGGACCTTGCCGTCGGGGAAGGTCCAGGTGTGGACCTGCGGCTTGACCTCGTCCTTGATGATGCCGGGGATCTTGGCCAGGCCGGCCATGTCGATCTCGTTGTCGAAGTGACCGATGTTGCCGACGATCGCCTGGTGCTTCATCTTGGCCATGTCGGCGGCCATGATGATGTCCTTGTTGCCGGTGGTGGTGATGAAGATGTCGGCGGTCTCGACGACCTCGTCGAGGGTCGTGACCTGGTAGCCGTCCATCGCCGCCTGGAGGGCGCAGATCGGGTCGATCTCGGTCACGATCACCCGCGCGCCCTGGCCGCGCAGCGACTCGGCGCAGCCCTTGCCGACGTCGCCGTAGCCGCACACGACGGCCGTCTTGCCGCCGATGAGGACGTCGGTGGCGCGGTTGATGCCGTCGATGAGGGAGTGGCGGCAGCCGTACTTGTTGTCGAACTTCGACTTCGTCACGGCGTCGTTCACATTGATCGCCGGGAACAGCAGGGTGCCCGCCTGCATCATCTCGTACAGGCGGTGGACACCGGTCGTGGTCTCCTCGGTCACGCCGCGGATCTCGGAGGCCAGCTGGGTCCACTTCTGGGGGCTCTCGACCAGGGTGCGGTTGAGGAGCCGGAGGATGTGGCCGTACTCCTCGCTGTCCGCGGTCGAGGGGTCCGGGGCGGAGCCGGCCTTCTCGAACTCGACGCCCTTGTGGACGAGGAGGGTGGCGTCACCGCCGTCGTCCAGGATCATGTTCGGGCCGCCGGTGGGGGTGTTCGGCCAGGTCAGGGCCTGCTCCGTGCACCACCAGTACTCCTCCAGGGTCTCGCCCTTCCAGGCGAAGACCGGAACGCCCTGGGGGTTCTCGGGGGTGCCGTGGGGGCCGACGGCGATGGCCGCGGCGGCGTGGTCCTGGGTGGAGAAGATGTTGCAGGAGGCCCAGCGGACGTCGGCACCGAGGGCGACGAGCGTCTCGATGAGGACGGCGGTCTGCACGGTCATGTGCAGGGAGCCGGTGATACGGGCCCCGGCGAGCGGCTGCTGGTCGGCGTACTCGCGGCGGATCGCCATCAGGCCGGGCATCTCGTGCTCGGCGAGGGTGATCTCCTTGCGGCCGAAGGCGGCCAGGGACAGGTCCGCGACCTTGAAGTCGGGCTGGGCGGCGGTCGTCATGACGGTGCTGCTCCTCGTATGGGTCGAGTGCGAGGGTGGTCAGGGGCGCCTGGCACCGCGGACGGGGCACCCGTGGGCATACCGATGCCCGGGCGCTTCCGCGGCGCAGTCGTCGGAGGCCCTCTCTCCCTCGGCCGGTCCCGGAGGGACCGCCCGACCGCCATCAGCAGCGACGTCTGGCTCCTTCCGAATCTACACCGGGCGGCGCGGCGGACCCCAGTCCGCGGGGAGGGGATCCGGCCGGATCCGATCGGTCCGGGCCTTCCGGACCGGGCGGGCCGGCGGGCGCGGGTTCCGTGCTCGCGGGCGGGGACGCACGGGAGAGGCCCCCGGGAGCGGGTGCTCCCGGAGGCCTCGGTACCGCGGAGCGGGCTCAGTGGCCGGCACCGCCGGGGGTCTTCTTCGGGTCGGCTCCGCCGGCGGCGGCCGCCTCGCTGTAGACGTCCGGCTCCAGGTAGATGACCCGGGCGATCGGGACGGCGGCGCGGATGCGCTCCTCGGCGGCGTTGATGGCGTTCGCGACGTCGCCGGCGGTGTCGTCGTGCCGTACGGCGATCTTGGCGGCGACGAGGAGCTCCTCCGGGCCGAGGTGGAGCGTGCGCATGTGGATGAGGCGGGTGACGGTCGTGCCGTCCACGACGGCGCCCTCGATCTTCTTGACCTCGTCGACGCCGGCGGCCTCACCGAGCAGGAGCGACTTGGTCTCGGCGGCGAGGACGATCGCGATGAGGATGAGCAGCACGCCGATGCACAGGGTGCCGATGCCGTCCCAGACGCCGTTGCCGGTGGCGAGCGCGAGGCTGACGCCGGCGAGGGCGAGGATCAGGCCGACGAGGGCGCCGAGGTCCTCCAGGAGGACGCCCGGCAGCTCGGGGGCCTTCGCCCGGCGGACGAACTCCTTCCAGGAGAGGCCGCCGCGGACCTGGTTCGACTCCTTGATGGCGGTCCGGAAGGAGAAGGACTCGGCGATGATCGCGAAGACGAGGACGCCGACCGGCCAGTACCAGGCCTCGATCTCGTGCGGGTCGTGGATCTTCTCGTAGCCCTCGTAGATGGCGAACATGCCACCGACGGAGAACAGGACGATGGAGACGAGGAAGGCGTAGATGTACCGCTCGCGGCCGTAGCCGAAGGGGTGCTGGGGGGTCGCCTCGCGCTGGGCCTTCTTGCCGCCGACGAGCAGCAGGCCCTGGTTGCCGGAGTCGGCGAGCGAGTGGACGCTCTCGGCCAGCATCGACGACGAACCACTGAAGAGGAACGCCACGAACTTGGCTACGGCGATCGCGAGGTTGGCGGCGAGTGCCGCCACGATCGCCTTGGTTCCGCCTGACGCGCTCATGGGTGTACGTGATCCCTTCGTCGATGCTCTGGCTCAGTCGCCGCGGTTCGGCCGGTCATTGTTGCATCAGGCCACGACGGTGGCCCGGAAGACCGTGCCCGCACCGGACAGTTCGGTCGTTTCGCCCGCCGGTACGAACACGGACTCCCCGGGGGCGAGGGTGAGTTCACCAGCCTTCGGGCTGCCCGCGACGGCCAGCAGGATCTGGGGGGTGGGGGCGGTGACGTCGGTCGGGGCGGCGCCCTCGGCCCGTACGAAACGGGAGAGGCGGAACTCGTCGATGGGGGTCTCGTAGACCTCCTCGCCGCTGGGGGACGCCTCCGGGCGCAGGACGCCGGGCTCGGCCGGCTGGAAGCGGACGATACGCAGGAGTTCGGGGACGTCGATGTGCTTGGGGGTGAGACCGCAGCGCAGGACGTTGTCGGAGTTGGCCATGATCTCGACGCCGAGACCGGAGAGGTAGGCGTGCGGGACGCCGGCGCCCAGGTAGAGGGCCTCGCCCGGCTGGAGCACCACGTGGTGGAGGAGCATCGCGGCGAGGACGCCGGGGTCGCCCGGGTAGTGGTGGGCGACGACGGCGTACGGGGCGTGGGTGCCGCCGAGCCGTTCGGCCGCGGCGGCGGCCTCGGTGACGGTGTGTGCCATCTCGGCCGGGTCGGCGGTGAGCAGGGCCGTCAGGACCTCGCGGAGCGCGGCCTCTTCGGGGTGGGCGTGGAGGAGGTCGACGTACGGCTTGAGGGAGTCGACGCCCAGCGCGGCGAGGACATCGGCGGCCTCGGCGGGGGCGCGGAAACCGCAGAACCCTTCGAAGGGGGTGAGGGCGCAGATCATCTCGGGCTTGTGGTTGGCGTCCTTGTAGGTGCGGTGCGGGGCGTCGATCGGGACGCCCGCGGCCTCCTCGGCGGCGAATCCGGCCCTGGCCTGGTCGAGGTCGGGGTGGACCTGGAGGGAGAGCGGGGCTCCGGCGGCGAGCAGCTTGAGGAGGAAGGGGAGGCGGGGGCCGAACTTCCCGACGGCCCGCTCGCCGAGTTCGCGTACGGGGTCGGCGTCGATGACCTCGTTCAGCGGGCCGCGCTCGGTACGGGAGGGAGCACCCGGGTGGGCGCCCATCCACATCTCGGCCTGGGGCTCGCCGGTGGGGGCGGTGCCCAGGAGTTCCGGGATGGCCGTCGTGGATCCCCAGGCGTAGGGACGGACGGTGTTGACGAGGCGGTCCATGGGTGGCTTTCCATCTTTCGGCGTGGTGGCGTTCGGGTGTGGCGGCGCGGGCCGCGGGGGCTGTCCGCCGCGTGGGCCGGGCGTGTCAGGGGGAGGCGGGCGGCGCGGTGACGCCCGCCGAGGCCAGGGCGAGGTAGACGGCGGCGAAGTCGGTGACCGCGAGGAGTTCGGCGAGGGTCTCCAGGTCGTCGCCCTCCTCCTGCGGTTCGAGTTCGCTGACGGCGGTGTCGTGGCCGAGGGCGAGTTCGCGGGCGGCGGGGGCGGCGGTCAGGCCGCCGGCGGGGCGGTCGCGGAGGAGGACGACCCGGGCGCGCAGGGCCTGCGGCTCGTCCACGCGGTCGCGGAAGAAGTCGTCGGGGTCGGCGCCCGCCGCGTACGTGCCGGCGAGGAGGACGCCGTGCGCGGTCAGGGCCTCGGGGAGCTCACCGGCGAGGGCGGGCAGGCCCGCGAGTTCGGCGAGGACCGCGGCGAAGCGGCGGCCGACGGGGCCTGCGGCGGCGCCCTCGGTCCAGACGAGGGGGAGCGAGTCGGCGAGTTCGGCGGCGAAGGTCTTGGCCGGGTTGCCGTAGGTGGCGAGGGCCGGGCCGCAGCGTTCGGCGGTGCGGTCGAGCCGGTCGGCGACCTTCTCCAGGACCTCCGGGGGCGCCTCGACGAGGCCGACGCGGTCGAGGAGGGCGAGGAGCGGGGTGAAGAGGGACCAGAGGGTGCCGCTGCTGGCGGCGAGGTTCTCGGCGGTCTCGACGGCGCTCTCGTGCGGGGCCATGGCCAGCGGGACGAAGAGGCCGCGGGAGCCGTTCACGGCCTCGGCGAGCGGGGAGGCGGCGGGGGCGACGGCCACGACCGTCATGCCGCGGCGGTAGGCCTGTTCGGCGAGGAGCGCGAGGCCGGGCTCGGAGCCGTCGGTGGTGGGCAGCAGGAGCAGGTCCACGGAACCGGCCCAGCCGGGCAGGGCCCAGCGGAGGGCGCCGGGCGCGGGGGCCACGCCGGTGGGACGGAGGGGTACGACGGGGGCGGAGGCGCCGGCGAGGGCGCCGATCAGGTCGGCGACGCCGGCGGCCGGGGTGCCGGGCCCGGCGACGAGGACGGCCCGGGGGCGCCCCTCGGGGGTCAGGTCGGCGATGCCGGCCTCGGCGGCGTGGCGGGCCGCGGTGCGGACCCGTGCGCCGGCCTCGGCGGCGCCGCGCAGGAGGCCTCGGCGGTCGGCCTGGGCCAGGGCGTCCGGTGCGTCGAGGAGCGTCTCGTCCAGCATGGGGCCTCCGGGTGCGGGTTCCTGTCGGTGCGGGGGTCCTGCGGGGCCTGAGGGGTACGGGGTCCGGGCGGGGGCCCTGGGGTGGTGCGGTGGTGGTGCGGGTCCGGCCGGGTCCCGGGGCGGGTGCGGACCCGCGCCTCGGGGCGGACGGTCGGCGGGTCCGGGGCCGGTGCCGGTCTCGTACCCAGAGCACGCGTACCCGCCGGGCCCGAACCCATCCGGCGCGAACCGATCCTGTCCGAACCAGTTCGGTCCGATCCAGTTCGGTCGGATCCGATCCTGTCCGGTCCATCGGGATACCGTCGCCGGCCCCTCTCGGTTACGTCCGGTCGCGTCCGGTCGCGTCCGGTCGCGTCCGGGATCATCCGGTCTCATCCGGGGTCATCCGGTCGGACGCGGTCCCGTGCGGCGGGAGCGGTCCGGCGCGGTGCCGGGCCGGGGGCAGGGCGCCGGGCCGTACGGCCGCACGCCCCGGAGTCGGCCCGGAGGCCGGTCACGCCGGGCGGCGGGCCTCGTCCGTGAGGAGGACCGGGATGCCGTCGCGGACCGGGTAGGCGAGGCCGCAGTCGGCGCCCGTGCAGACCAGCTCGGGGTTCTCGTCCGCCGTGCGGTCGTTCAGCGGGGCGTGGCAGGCCGGGCAGGCCAGGATCTCCAGGAGGCCGGCTTCGAGCGGCATGGGGTGTCCCTTCGCACAGACGTGTGGTGGTGCTGCCCTTCGGGGCCAGGTCAGCCTACCGCCGGGGAACGGGGGGCGCGGCTCGGCGCCCGCCCCCCGTCCCTCCGTGGCGGAATGCGTGTCAGCCGGTCGCGCGGACCAGGGCGAGGACCTCGTCGCGGATCTTGGCCATGGTGGCCTCGTCACGGGCCTCGACGTTCAGGCGGAGCAGCGGCTCGGTGTTCGAGGGCCGCAGGTTGAACCACCAGTCGGCGGAGGAGACGGTGAGGCCGTCGAGCTCGTCGACGGTGGTGTCCTCGCGCTCGCCGTAGGCGGCCTTGACCTCGGCGGTGCGGGCGGCCTGGTCGACGACGGTCGAGTTGATCTCGCCGGAGCCGGTGTAGCGGTCGTACTCGGCGACGAGGGCGGACAGCGTGCCCTCCTGGCCGCCGAGGGCGGCGAGGACGTGGAGCGCGGCGAGCATGCCGGTGTCCGCGTTCCAGAAGTCCTTGAAGTAGTAGTGCGCGGAGTGCTCGCCGCCGAAGATGGCGCCGGTCCGCGCCATCTCCTCCTTGATGAAGGAGTGGCCGACCCGGGTGCGGACGGCCAGGCCGCCGTTCTCGCGGACGACCTCGGGGACGGACCAGGAGGTGATCAGGTTGTGGATGATCGTTCCGCCGGGGTGCTTGGCGAGCTCGCGGGCGGCGACCAGGGCCGTGATCGCGGACGGGGAGACCGGCTCGCCGCGCTCGTCGACGACGAAGCAGCGGTCGGCGTCGCCGTCGAAGGCGAGGCCGATGTCGGCGCCCTCGGCGCGGACGCGGGCCTGGAGGTCGACGATGTTCTTCGGGTCGAGCGGGTTGGCCTCGTGGTTGGGGAAGGTGCCGTCGAGCTCGAAGTACATCGGCACGGTCTCCAGCGGGAGGCCGTCGAAGACGGTGGGGACGGTGTGGCCGCCCATGCCGTTGCCGGCGTCGACCACGACCTTGAGCGGGCGGATCGCGGTGAGGTCGACCAGGCCCTTCAGGTGGGCCGCGTAGTCGGCGAGGGTGTCGCGCTCGGTGACGGTGCCGGGGGTGGCGGCCGCCTCGGGGGCGCCCTCCTCCAGCCAGCGCTCGGCGAGGGCGCGGATGTCGGCCAGGCCGGTGTCCTGGCCGACGGGGGCGGCGCCGGCGCGGCACATCTTGATGCCGTTGTACTGGGCCGGGTTGTGCGAGGCCGTGAACATGGCGCCGGGCAGGCCGAGGCTGCCGGAGGCGAAGTACAGCTGGTCCGTCGAGCACAGGCCGATGAGCGTGACGTCGGCACCGAGGCGGGTCGCGCCACGGGCGAAGGCGGCGGCGAGGCCGGGGGACGAGGGACGCATGTCGTGGCCGACGACGATGGCGGTCGCGTCCGTCACGCGCACGAAGGCGGCGCCGAAGAGCTCCGCGAGGGTTTCGTCCCACTGATCCGGCACCACCCCGCGAACGTCGTACGCCTTCACGATCTGCGACAGATCAGCCGTCACGGATCCACTCTCCTGATGTCTCGGCACGCGGTTGCGGCGCATGTGCAAGGTCCGCCCAAACTACCTGGGCGCAGACAGCGTGCCACGGTCCGGGGGGCCGCACCGCCCGGGAGCGGAAGTGGATCAACGACCGGCCGGGAAGTGGATCACGGGGAGCCGGTGGATCAGTTGTCGGGGGAACGGAGCACGCGCAGGTGCCCGCGCCGGCCGACCTCCATGGGGTCGCCGCCCCGGCCGCCGCTCTTGCCGCCGGCCTCGGCGGCGCGCTCCTGGGGGCGCGCGGCCTCGCGTACCGCGTTGGCGAGGGCTTCGAGGTCGTCACCGCTGGGACGGCTGGGGGCCGATCCGTCGGAGAGCCGCACGACCTCCCAGCCGCGCGGCGCGGTGAGGCGCTCGCTGTGCTCGGCGCACAGGTCGTAGCAGTGGGGCTCGGCGTAGGTGGCGAGCGGGCCGAGGACCGCAGTCGAGTCGGCATAGACGTACGTCAGTGTCGCGACGGCAGGGCGGCCGCACGCGGTGCGCGAACAGCGACGTACAGGGCTCACGACGTTGGACGGTACCGCACTCTTGACCGGGCCGCGACGACTCTCCGGCACGTCACTCCACCGTGTCGCGGTGTGACGTCCGCCACCCTCCTTCGGGTGGACTCCGTTCCGACCTGCGCGGACGGGTTTCTGTACGGGTCGGGGCAGGAGGTGATCCGGACAGTCATACATACAAATCCGGTCAACCACCGCCAGATGGACGATCGCGCCACGGTCCGGAATCGTGCCACCGAAAAGCCGGAATGTTCAGATTTCGTCAGGTCGAGGGGGGAGGCGCCCGGCGCGGGCGGGTGGTACGGGGGCGGTGGAGGGATCGCGGCCCGGTACGGGAAGACCCGGGAGAGTTACGCTGCGTCAGTGATGGACAGTCCTGTGCCGCCGAACCCCTCGCACCGCCCCACGGACCTCCCGGCGGAGCCACGGGTCCGCCGCCGCGACCGGCACGGCCGGGGGATGCGGGGACCGGTCGCGCCGCCCCAGGTACCGCTCTCCATGAGCCGGGCGGACACCTTCCGCGATCTCGTGCTCGATTCGGTGGAGCGCCTGGAACGGCGCTGGCCGCAGCTGGCCGACGTGGAGTTCATGGTCCTGGAGGTGCCGCCGACGGTGCCGGCGGGCGAGACGGTGCCGCTGGGCGGTTCGGTGCCGGCCGAGAAGAACGAGCCGGCGCGGGTGGTCGTCTACCGCCGGCCGGTCGAGATCAGGTCCAAGAGCCGCGACGAGCGGGCGCTCCTCGTGCACGAGGTCGTCGTGGAGCAGGTCGCCGAACTCCTCGGCCTCTCCCCCGAGTCGGTCGATCCCCGGTACGGGCAGGACTGAGGGCGGGCGCGAGGGCGGCCCCGGCCACCCCGGGGGTGGAGCCGCGGCCGGCCTCGGATCCCGGGCCTGCCCGTCGCCCCGCCCGAGGGCGACAGGCGCGGGCGGGGCCGGCCGGCCGGTCAGTCGTCCAGGACTCCGAGGTCCTGGCGTGCCGCCGGGACCTCGACCGTGCCGCGGTCGTCGGTGAGGGTCTGGATGGTGAACATGGGGATCCCGTCCTGCGGCAGGGCCAGGGTGCGTGCCGCGTAGACCGGGCCGCCGGAGACCTTCTCGACGGTCAGGGCGTAGGAGCCCTTGAGCCCGCTCGGGGCCAGGTCGGTCAGGGCGGTCGTCGTACCGCCCTTGAGGGTGACCGCGCGGGTGGCGGGCTCGCCTCCCTCCGAGCCGGCCGAGGCGGTGATCTTCACCTGGGCGCCCTCTCCGGGGGCGACGAGGGAGAGCGTCGAGGCCTTGGCCCGGTTGTCGGCGACGGTCGCGCGGGCCGTGACCGGGGTCGCCGCCGGGATGAACGCGATCTCCTCCTTCGCCCCCTTGCCGCGGACGACACGGAGGGCCGCGACGACCGGGGCCGGCTTCTTCGGGTCGGAGGGGCTGAGCACCAGGGAGCCGGCCTCGCCCCGGGTGAGGTCCGGCAGGTCGACGGCCGCGGTCATGCCGGACTTGACGTGCAGCGAGGCCGCGCTCGCCGGGACGATCGTGCCGGTCGCCGTGGCCAGCTGGATCTTCAGGTCGGCGTCCTCCTCGCCGGGCGCGAAGGCGACCAGGCGGACGGAGGTGGCGTCGGCCGGGATGCCCGGCAGGACGGCGCCGGGGGCGGGGTCGGCGGAGGCGGCGAGCCAGTCGCTGCCGTGGGTGTCGTCGGCGGCGGCGAGGGCGGCTCCGACACGCCCGCTGCGGGTGGTGACGTGGACGGTCACGTCCTCGGCCGCGGCCTCCGTGGTGAGAGTGGAGAGCAGGACGGGGACGGTGGACCGCGCCGGGACCGGAATGCCGTCGGAGTACTGGGACTTGAGCACGCCCTCGGGGCCGTGGAGCTCGATGTCGGCGACGGCGCCGGTGTCGTCCGGGTTGGTGAGGTGCATGTAGTCCCCGCGGCCCTTGCCGGTGGAGGCGGCCGGGAACCAGAAGTCCGTGTCCGGGGCGCCGCAGGTGAGGCCGAGGAGGCCGCGGGCGCCGCCCGCCGGGACGGCGGTGGTCTGCTGGACGGTCCAGCCCGGCGCGAGGTTGCCGGAGGCGGCGCCGGTGAGGGCGGGGACGGCCGCGCCGTCGGCCTCGGCCGTGACGGGCTTGCCGGGTTCCGTGACGGTGGCCGGGGCCTTGGCGGCCTTGCGCTTCGCGCCGCCGGTGGGACCGCCGACGGCCGCCGCGTCGGCGGCGGGGCGCAGCTGGGCCACGGGCGGGGCGGTCCTGCCCGTGCCCGCGCCCGCCGATCCGCCGCCCGGTGAGGCGGCGCCGGTGCCGGGCGGGGTGTACGAGGTGTGGACGGTCTCGGCCACCTCGGAGGAACTCGGCGCCGGGCAGAGCAGGGTGGAGCGCTCGACGGGCATCCGGGAGGCGGCCTTGGCGGGGGCCGCGGGGGCGCCGCCCTCCTCGGGGGCCGTCAGGGCGGCGAAGCCGGTGACGGCGGCGAGGGCGGTGGCGACCG
>NZ_JAPSIW010000730.1 GCF_031178505.1 Streptomyces sp.
CCTTCCTCACCCAGTTCATCCATTCGGGGCTGTTCGTCGGGGTCTTCCGCTACCTCGCACCGCTCTGCGAGGAGCAACTCGGCGTGCCCGAAGCGGACTTCTGGGCTCTCGTCCGCGCCGAGATCCTCCGCTACCAGGACCGCTTCCCTGAGCTGAAGGAACGGTTCGAGCTGTTCGATCTCCTCACCCCGCGGATCGAGCGACTCTGCCTCAACCGCAACCGGCTCCACCTCGACGGCTACCGCGACCGCCCCGACCGCCCGCACGCGGCCGTCCACGGGACGGTGCCCAATCCGCTCGCCCGAGAGCATGGGTGACCGGGCTGTCGGTGCGGCCCCGTAGGCTGGAAGCGCTATGACGAAGCCATCCCTCCCCGACCTCCTCCACGCCGCCGTCTCCGCCGTCGGCGGCACGGAGCGGCCCGGCCAGGTCGCCATGGCCGAGGCCGTGGCCGAGGCCATCGACGACAACTCCCACCTCCTCGTCCAGGCCGGGACCGGTACGGGAAAGTCGCTCGGCTATCTCGTACCGGCCCTGGCCCACGGGGAGCGCGTCGTGGTGGCCACCGCCACCCTGGCGCTCCAGCGCCAGCTCGTGGAGCGCGACCTGCCGCGGACGGTCGAGGCGCTGCACCCGCAGCTGCGCCGCCGGCCGCAGTTCGCCATGCTCAAGGGGCGGTCGAACTACCTCTGCCTGCACCGCCTCCACGAGGGCGTCCCGCAGGACGAGGAGGACGGCCTCTTCGACCCCTTCGAGGCGGCGGCGCCCAGCAGCAAGCTGGGACAGGACCTGCTGCGGCTGCGGGACTGGTCGGACGAGACGGAGACCGGCGACCGGGACGACCTCACGCCCGGCGTCTCCGACCGCGCCTGGGCCCAGGTCTCCGTCTCCTCGCGCGAGTGCCTGGGCGCGAGCAAGTGCGCGTACGGAGCGGAGTGCTTCGCCGAGGCGGCCCGTGAGCGGGCCAAGCTCGCGGACGTCGTCGTGACCAATCACGCCCTTCTCGCCATCGACGCCATCGAGGGCGCGCCCGTACTGCCGCAGCACGAGGTGCTGATCGTCGACGAGGCCCACGAGCTGGTCTCCCGCGTGACCGGGGTCGCCACCGGCGAACTCACTCCCGGCCAGGTCAACCGCGCCGTGCGCCGGGCGGCCAAGCTCGTGGACGAGAAGACCGCCGACCAGCTCCAGACCGCAGCGGAGGGCTTCGAGCGGGTCATGGAGCTGGCGCTGCCGGGCCGCCTGGAGAAGATCCCGGAGGACCTGGCGTACGCGCTGATGGCGCTGCGTGACGCGGCCCGTGCCGTGATCACCGCGCTGGGCAGCACCCGGGACCGGTCGGTGCAGGACGAGGACGCGGTCCGCAAGCAGGCCATGGCCTCCGTGGAGACCGTCCACGGCGTCGCGGAGCGGATCACCCAGGGCTCCGAGTACGACGTCGTCTGGTACGAGCGCCACGACCGTTTCGGCGCCTCGCTGCGAGTGGCGCCGCTGACCGTCTCCGGTCTGCTGCGCGAGAAGCTGTTCTCCGAGCGCTCGGTGGTGCTGGCCTCGGCCACCCTGAAGCTGGGCGGCGACTTCAACGGGGTGGGGGCCTCGCTCGGCCTCGCCCCCGAGGGCACCACGGGGGACGACCTGCCGGTGTGGAAGGGGCTCGACGTCGGTTCGCCGTTCGATTACCCGAAGCAGGGCATCCTGTACGTCGCCAAGCACCTGGCCCGCCCGGCGCGGGACGGGGACCGGGGCGACATGATCGACGAGCTGTGCGAGCTGATGCAGGCGGCCGGCGGCCGTACGCTCGGCCTGTTCTCCTCGATGCGGGCGGCCCAGCTGGCGGCCGAGGAGCTGCGGGGGCGGATTCCCGAGCTGCCGATCCTGCTCCAGGGCGAGGACACCCTGGGCGAGCTGATCAAGAACTTCGCGGCCGACCCGCGGACCTGTCTCTTCGGCACGCTCTCCCTCTGGCAGGGCGTGGACGTGCCGGGCCCGAGCTGTCAGCTGGTCGTCATGGACAAGATCCCGTTCCCGCGGCCGGACGACCCGTTGATGAGCGCGCGGCAGAAGGCGGTGGAGGAGGCGGGCGGCAACGGCTTCATGGCGGTGGCGGCCACGCACGCGGCCCTGCTGATGGCCCAGGGCGCGGGGCGGCTCGTCCGGGCCACGGGCGACCGGGGCGTGGTGGCGGTTCTCGATCCCCGGCTGGCCACCGCCCGCTACGGCAGCTACCTCAAGGCCTCGATGCCCGACTTCTGGTACACGACGGACCGCAATCAGGTGCGGAAGTCGTTGGCGGCGATCGACGCCGCCTCGGCGGCGGCCGGCGTCTGACGGTCCCGGGTCCCGTCGCTCCCGCCCACCGGGCGGCGGGAAGGGCCCGTGGCGGGTGCCGGGGAAACAGCGGGCCCCGGGACCGGCGCAGTGGGTCCCGGGGCCCGGCCAGAGCCGGCGAGAGGGGTCACACCCGCCGGAGCACCGCCACGACCTTGCCAAGGATGGTCGCCTCGTCACCGGGGATGGGCTGGTACGCGGCGTTGTGCGGCAGCAGCCAGACGTGGCCGTCCTCGCGCTTGAAGCGCTTGACCGTGGCCTCGCCGTCGAGCATGGCGGCGACGATGTCCCCGTTCTCGGCGACGGGCTGGCGGCGGACCGTGACCCAGTCGCCGTCACAGATGGCCGCTTCGATCATCGAGTCGCCGACGACCTTGAGCACGAAGAGTTCGCCGTCGCCGACCAGCTGCCGGGGGAGGGGGAAGACGTCCTCGACGGACTCCTCGGCCAGGATGGGGCCACCGGCGGCGATCCGGCCCACCAGGGGGACGTAGGAGGCCGCGGGCTTGCCGGTGGTGTCCGTCGGCTGGGTGCTGGGCTGGTCGGAGCCGCGGACCTCGTACGCCCGGGGCCGGTGCGGGTCGCGGCGGAGGAAGCCCTTGCGCTCCAGCGCCATCAGCTGGTGAGCCACCGACGAGGTGCTGGAGAGGCCCACCGCCTGGCCGATCTCGCGCATGGAGGGCGGGTAGCCCCGCCGCTGGACCGAGTCGCGGATGACCTCGATGACCCGGCGCTGCCGGTCGGTAAGGCCGGAGCTGTCGGCCCTGATGCCTGGGGGTCGTCCGGGGAGGGCGCGGGCGGGTCGCCCGGGCTCCTCACCGTTCATGGATGTGTCGTTCATCGCGTGCACCGGCTCGAGTCGGCCCTGGGAGCGGTCCTGGGCGGTGATGGTGGCACTGTCTGCGGTGGTGGTCACGTCGTCGGCCCCTCTCGAATGGTCTCCCTGGCTGGCACAACGGTAGTAGCTTTCGAAAGGTTGCGCCAAACACACGTTCGAGTGAAAATCCGCAGATTGCCTTACGCCTGCCCATGTGGAGGTGTATGTGCCCCCGCGCTCGCGGTTCGATCAGGCCCTTACGGTAGCCTTCCCGGCTGGGTCCGCGCCCCCTCGGCGCCGCCCCGGTCCCGCGTCGAGAACCCCCTCCGCG
>NZ_JAPSIW010000731.1 GCF_031178505.1 Streptomyces sp.
CCCGGGGGGGGGGCGCGCCCGGGGGCCCCCCCGCCCCGGCGGGGGGGGGGGCCGCCCCCACTTCTCTCGCGCGTGCCGGCGCGCGGCTCGGAGCCGAGCACCGGCACGCCCTCAGGATCAGCCGGTGTAGGTGGCGGTCATGGCGAGGTCGCCGGGGGCCGCGGGAACCCCCACGAGGGGCGCCGTCACCGGTGCGTCCCAGGTGCGGTCGGTGTGCCGGGTGGTGTGGAGCAGCTTGCCGTCGGTGGTGGTGACGGCGACCTGGGCCTCGCCGTTGACGGCGGCCGCGGAGACGGACTTGGCGGTCACCGCGCCCAGGATGCCCTTGAGATCACCCCAGGGGGCCCACGTCCCGTTGAAGTTGCGGATGGTGTGGTACTGGCGGGTGCCGTTGTCGGTGGCGATGACGAGGTGGGTCTCGTCGCCGGTGCCGGCCATGCTGAGGGAGGTCACCGGTCCGGTGGGGCCGACGGCCTGGGCGACGTTGCCCCAGCCGAGCCAGGTCCCGCCGGTCTGGCGGATGGTGTGGTACGGCTTGCCGGCGCTGACGAGGCCGACGTGGAGCTCACCCCGGACACTGGCGGTCGCCGCCGCGGTCACCCCCGTGAGGGAGCCGTTGATCTGGCGGAAGGGAGTCCAGCTGCCCGCGCCGTTGCGGACGGTGTGGAAGGCCTTGCCGTCGGCGACGGCGACGACGTGGAGGTCGTGGCCGATGGAGACGGCGGAGACCTGGGTGAGGTTGCCGAGGGCGTTGGCCGCGCCGAACACGTCCCCGAAGGCGGTCCAGGTGCCGTCCTGCTTGCGGACGGTGTGGAAGAGCCCGCCGCTGGTGCTGACGGCCAGTACGTGGGTGTCACCGTTGATGCCGGCGGCGGCGGTGCCGCGGATCCCGCCCAGGTTGCCGACCTTGGCCTGGAGGTCGGTGTATCCGGTCCAGGAGCCGTCGGACAGCCGGACCGCCTGGTAGAGGCTGGTTCCGGCCTGCACGAGCGCCTTGGTCTGCCAGCCCGGCGTCGTGGCCCGCACCCCGTCGATCCACTCGCGCAGCCCGTCGGTGCGGGCCGCGATGGCGCCGGTACGGGTTTCGGCGGGGTCGGTGGCCAGGCAGCCGCCCTGCCAGGAACGGCTGTTGATGCCGACCAGCTCGCCCGCGGCGTTCAGGAGCGGCCCGCCGGTGTCACCCTTGCAGATGGCGTCCGTCCCCTTCCCCGTGATGGTCAGGGTGGTGGCGTCGGAGCCGTTCAGGGCGAACGCGCCGGTGTGGGGCTTGCCCGGCGCCCATTCGGTCCTGGTCCGTCCGAGGCCCACGGCGGTCAGCTCGGCGTCCGACGCCGGGGCGGCGCTCGCCGTCGTGATGCCCGCGGGGCCGGTGGCAGGGGTCTTCAGGCGGGCCATGACGACGTCCCGGTCGGTGCGCGGGACCAGCTCGGCGACCTCGACCCGCTTGCCGTCGCCGAGGGTCACGGTGGACTTCAGCGCGGGGGCACCGGCCGGCAGCGTGGTACCGGGCGTCGCGGCGAAGCAGCTCGACGCGGTGAGGACCCACGAGGCGTCGACGAGGGAGCCGGTGCACCCTCGGCCGGTCGCCTCGTCGCCGATGTTCAGCTTGACGACGGAGGCGTGCCGGTCGGCCGCCGCCTCAGGGCCGCTGACCGCCTGGGCGGCGCCGGCGGGGACGAGGCCGGCGGCGACGGCGGTCGTGGTGACGAGCAGACCCGGGATGCGGGCCGTGCGCGGACGGAGTGCAGACATGGGGGTTTTCCTTCAGGAACGGGGTTCGGTGGGCGAATGCGCAGGAGTTCGGTCGTACGGGTACGGGACCGGTGGCCGGCCGGTGACACGAGGCACGACGGGGACCGGCCGGGCCCCGTGGTCGCGGCGGTCTACTTGGTGACCCGGATCTCGACCAGGACGTGCTCCCGGCCGTCCACGGACTCACCGACCCCTTCCCAGGTCTTCGCGGGGATGTCGTACTCGACGCGGTCGTCCTCGGCGGTCATCGCCAGGTGGGTGTTGACGGAATCGTCGGTCCGCACGCCGTGCACCGACGGGATCTCCAGCGTCAGGAAGCCCTCGTCGGCGGTGACCTTGAAGCAGACGTCGGCCCGGCCGCGGGCGAGGAACCTGAGGAGGTTCTCCTCGCTGAGGCAGTCGGCGAGCACGATGTGGCCGTCGCCCCGCTTGAGGACGATCCCCTGCTCGGCCAGAATCCTGTCGGCGCCGGGGTAGTTGTAGTCCTCGATGGCGTACCCGGGCCCCGTCTCGGCCACGGGCTCGCTGGTGGGGGCGGCGGAGGGCTGACCCGCGGCCACCACGGCCCACGCCAGCGCGCCGGCCGCGGTCGCGGTGCCCAGAGTGCGCGTCCATGTCTTGCGTGCGTTCATCACGGTCCTGGATTCCTCGAAGTAGGTGTGGACGGGGGTGGGGAGGGTTCTCCGCATCCCCTTGGTCGAAGCTGAGGGCGGAAAGAAGGGGGCGGGCCGGAGAGTCGAAGTCCGGGGATCGGGGTGACGGGCGGCCGCTACGGCGCGGCCGCTCTGGTGAGCTTCAGGGAGGGCGGTCCGTCCGGATCCGGACGGAACTCCACAGCGCTTCCCCCGCTCGGGTAGAGCTGGATGCCGGCGACCGGGCCGAGCCCGCCGCTGTCGACCGACAGGTAGACGAAGTCGCTGCCCGCCCGGTCGCCGAACCACTCCCACCGGCCGGTGAAGTCGGCGGGTCCGGAGGTCCCGTCCGTCACCACGTCGACGGCGGAGAACGTCCCGTCGGATTCGAGCCGCAGCTCGGCGCCCGTCCCGTCGTCGCGGTACAAGCCGGGCAGCTCGTCGGGGTCGACGGCGCCCGTGCACCCCGAGACGAGCGACACGGCAGTGGTCAGGAGGGCGACGAGCCACCCGGCGCCCGCCCTCCCGCGCGACACCGGCATCACGGGCCCAGTGTGACGTCGAACTCGATGACCTGGGTCTTGGGCGACATCGGACCGGAGTCGCCGACGATCTTGTCGACGAGCGAACCGACGCTGTTGCTCCACCAGTCCGTGTAACCGATGACCGGGGGGTGGGTCGCGGATTCGATGTCCGACTCGTTGTAGGCGGTGTACCGCCACACGACGGAGCCGTCCGCGTTCTTGCGGATGGGGGTCATCCGGACCTGGTGGGAACCCAGGAACGTGTACGCGAGGTTGCCCGTGAGACCGGCCGTGGAGAGCGTCCCGTAGTCCTGGAGGTACTTCCACGCACCGTCGAACCCGCCGAGGGAGTAGTCGTACTTGAGCGTGTGGCCGAGCTCGTACTCACCCGTGCGCGTACGGTTCGCGAAGAAGGCGAGCGCCTCCTGGGTGTGCTGGTGCTCACGGTAGATGCGGGTGAAGTCGTCGTTCGGGCCGAAGCACTGCGACGTGGGCCCCTTGCCGGTGAGCCAGCTCCAGCCCAGCTCCCACGGGTTGTTGCCGTTTCCGGACTCGACGGGCCTG
>NZ_JAPSIW010000732.1 GCF_031178505.1 Streptomyces sp.
ATGCCGTGCTCCACCACCATGGTCGATGCGCTCCCGCAGTCCCAGAAGAGCTCATTGAAATGGGTTACATGCACAATGGGAATTTCGTCCTGGCCGGCCAGTGGGTGCCTGGAATTGGGGATGTCGCCCTTTGGTGTGTTGTGCTCGAGGAACACCGCCGGGATGTCCACTCCTGGCCGGCGGCCAAGTAGCAGCTCACATTCGGCAAGCTCCTCGGTGCGTTGAAGGACAACTACGTCGATGTCGTGGTCGCGCAGGTCCTCCGGTGCCACCTCAATCACACTGTCCGGCCAGTCCCGGCCGGCCCTCCCGAGTCCCCACGGACCGCCGTCGGGCGTGGTGGGAAGCAGGTACTGGTGCGGGCCGCGGACAAAGGCGTCCGTCCAGCCGCCGTGCACGTGCCACAGCAGAATTTTCATACGGGTCTCGTTTCTCTTCTACTGACTCTTTTGCTGTTGAGGGAGGAAACTCCGGAGATGAGCCTTTCGACGGCTGCGAAGGCGTCCTCGGGCGCAACGTCGGCCAGGCAGGGGTGCCCTGGTACTGGGCAATCCCGGGCACGGGTCTGCCTGCAGGGCGCATTCTGGTCACCCAGGAGTTCCACCGGGACACGGTAGGGAGCCCAGCGGATTGCCGGAACCACGGGTGAGAACAGGCTTACGACGGGCGTTCCGACGGCCGCAGCGAGGTGCGCGGGGCCTGTGTTGCCCGTGACAACAGCGGATGCATGAGCCAGCACTCCGGCCATTCCCCGCAGGTCCGTCTGTCCGCCGAGGTCAATACCGTCGGGCCGGGCAACGGTCGCGGTCAGTTCGCGTTCGCGGGGACCGCCGGTCACCACCACCCGGTAACCCGCGCCGATCAGGAGTTCAGCGAGCGCGGCGTGGTGCAGCGCTGGCCACGCGCGTGCGGGCACTGCCGCCCCCGGGTGCAGCACAACGTAGGGGCCCTCGCCCACCAGATGTGACATGTCCGGAACATCGCGCACCAACAGGCGGCCGTCGTCGTCGTCAGGCAGCTGATATCCGCCTGCGGCCGCTATGCCCAGGGCCCGCTCGGCTTCCGGCTGGTCCTCGGGAAAGTCTTCGCCCGGCTTGAGCCGGACGTCGAGCAAGCTGCCGGGATAGTCGGTGGAGGCACCGGTGATGCGTTCGACGCCGGCCAGCCGCAACAGCATCGCCAGGGGCAGCGGTGACTGGTGGAAGGAGGTAAGGATGACAGCCTCCCGGATTCCTGCGTCCCGCACGGCGCTGACAAGCGCGTCAAGGTGCGCACCCGTAACGGGCGGCGCCGGGGCCGTGATCCACGGGCAGTCCCACACGATGACGTCAGCGACGCCGGGCAGCAGTTCGGCCGCCGGGGCGCCCTGGGGACCACAGAGCATGACGACGCCGGCAGGCTGGTCCGCGGCGACCGCCCGGACAGCCGGCCCCGCGAGCAGGACGTCACCCACGCTGTCCAGCCGCGCCACCAGAACACGGTCCGTCATGAAGCACCCCGCAGTAAGGCGATCGCCGAAGCAAGATCCGGCGCGACCAGGTCTGCCGCGTCGATCTCTTCCTGCCGGGTGACCGGCGTGGGCACGAGAACGCCGGTTGCGCCCGCCGCAGCCGCTGCTTCGACATCCGCTCCGATATCGCCGATGAAGGCAACCTCCGAGGGGTCCAGGTTCAGCCGGGCGCACGCGCTGAGAATCATGCCCGGTGCGGGCTTGCGGCATTCACAGCCATGGTCCGGGCCGTGCGGGCAAACCTCCCACACCTCGAAGGGGCCGAGGAGCTCATCCACCCGGGCGTTGACTGCGTCGACCTGCTCACGGGTGACGAGGCCGCGGGCGATGCCGGATTGGTTGGTCAACACGCCGAGGGGTACGCCGTCGGCGCGAAGGCCCTGCAGCACAGCTTCGACGCCGGGCATCACCTCGACCAGCGCGGGATCCCCGTTGTACGGCACGTCGAACACCAGGGTGCCGTCCCGGTCAAGGAGAACGGCTTTCGGCTCGTTACTCATAACCGGAGAGTTCCCCCATCCGGCGGCGCCTAAACACTTCTCTTCGAAGAAGTTTGTTTCTGGCAGGATGAAACGCATGCAGCCGATTGAAGCCAGTGAGTTCCCGGACCGTGATGGACGCCCCGAGTTGCTGGCTTTACGGGCACTGAAACTGGGCGATCTTCTCGTGGCGGTTCCGGCGCTGCGCGGGCTGCGGAGGGCCTTCCCGGACCACCGCATCTTCTACGCCGCACAGAGCTGGCTGGAGCCCGTCGTGCTGTTGACCGGCTGCGTTGACGAGCTACTGCCCACCCATGGCCTGGACGTTCCGGTGCCGTTGCAGCCCGGGCGGATAGACGTCGCGGTGAACCTTCATGGCAGCGGGCAGGAGAGCCGCGGGCGACTGGAAGCGCTGCAGGCTGCGCGGAACATCGGTCATGCGGGGCCGGGTTGGTCGGGGCCTGAGTGGGTGGACGGCATTCATGAGCGCGACCGGTGGGCTCGCCTGGTGCTGGCACACGGCATCGAGGCCGATCCCCTGGACTACCGCCTCCCCCAGCCCGAGGTCGAGCCCGTGTACAGCGGCGCCGTCGTCATTCACGTAGGTGCTGCCTACGGAAGCCGGCTGTGGCCGGTGGACCGTTTCGCCGCCGTCGCGCGCTCCCTCTCGAAGGCTGGGCATCGTGTCCTTCTGACCGGAAGCTCCGGGGAGCGTCCCCGCGCTGTGGCAGTGCAGGAGGCAGCGGGATTGCCGGAGGACGCCGTTGTTGCAGGCACGCTCGGCCTGCTCGAATTCGCCTCGCTGATCGCGGAAGCTGCGCTGGTGATCTCCGCCGATACCGGTGCTGCGCACCTGGCCTCTGCCTATGCCCGGCCCTCCATCATCCTTTTCGGTCCAGCTCCGGTCAGTGAGTGGGGGCCGCCGCCCGGCCCGCATATCGTACTGACGGACGAGTCCCAACGGCTCGGCGAGACGTTCGCCACCGAGCCTGACCCGGCACTCCTGGCTGTCGGCGTAGCTGACGTGCTGGAGGCTGCAAAGGGTCTCGGCACCATCTAGCCTGCCGCATCCGGCCCGTGATTACTGGGCCGTGGCTAAGCGACGCTCGGAGCCCGAAGTTCCGCGCGCGTATCTGTACCCGCGTGCTCCAGCAGCCGCTTCTGCAGCTTGACCAGGGTTCGCGCCAACAGCCGCGAAATCTGCATCTGCGTCATCCCCAGTCGCTGCCCGATGCGCTCCTGACTCTCCTCGTGAAAGTACCGTCGGAACAGGAGCTCCTTCTCGTCGTCGGAGAGTTCACGGACGGCCGCCCTCAGGGACAGGACATCGTCGCTGCGGGCAAACTCGTCACCGTCGGCCTGTAGGGTCTCCGCCCAGCCCGACGCGTCCGGCGAACCGTCCAGTGACTCCGGCCGCTGGCTTCCGACGCAGTTCAATGCCTCACTGACCAAGGAGGGGTCGCGGTCAAGGTAGGCA
>NZ_JAPSIW010000733.1 GCF_031178505.1 Streptomyces sp.
CTCGTCAAGGTCGCCGGCGGCACCCCCGGCACGTGCGCCCTCCCCTCGACGTACCGCTGGGCCTCGACCGGCGCGCTGGCGCAGCCCAAGGCGGGATGGGCCTCGCTCAAGGACTTCACCGTCGCGCCGTACAACGGAAGGCATCTCGTCTACGCGACGACGCACGGTGCCGCGGGAACGGGTGCGGGCTGGGGTTCGATGAACTTCAGCCCCTTCACCGACTGGCCGGAGATGGCCTCGGCGAGCCAGAACACGATGTCGAGTTCCGTCGTCGCGCCCACGCTCTTCCACTTCGCGCCGAAGAACATCTGGGTGCTCGCCTACCAGTGGGGCAGGACCGCCTTCTCGTACCGGACGTCGACCGATCCCACCAATCCGAACGGCTGGTCGGCGGAGCGGGAGCTCTTCTCCGGAAGCATCGCCGGCTCGGACACCGGTCCCATCGACCAGACGCTCATCGCCGACGGGACGAACATGTACCTGTTCTTCGCCGGTGACAACGGCAAGATCTACCGGGCGAGCATGCCGATCGGGAACTTCCCCGGCAGTTTCGGCTCGTCCTACACGACGATCATGAGCGACACGAAGAACAACCTGTTCGAAGCCCCCCAGGTGTACAAGCTCCAGGGCCAGGACCGCTACCTCATGATCGTCGAGGCCATCGGCGCGGAGGGCCGGTACTTCCGCTCGTTCACGGCCACCAGCCTGAACGGCACGTGGACCCCCCAGGCCGCGACCGAGAGCAATCCCTTCGCCGGCAAGGCCAACAGCGGCGCCACCTGGACCAACGACATCAGCCACGGAGAGCTGATCCGCACGAGCGCCGATCAGACCTTCACGGTCGATCCCTGCAACCTGCGGTTCCTCTACCAGGGACGCGACCCGAGGTCCGGCGGCGACTACGGCCAGTGGCCCTACCGGCCGGGCCTGCTGACGCTGCAGCGCTGACGGCGTGACAACGGCCCGTCTCCCGCGCGGAGGCGGGCCGCTGCCCCTCAGGCCGCGATGCGGAGCAGTATGGCGGCCAGCTGCCGCACCGCGCCCTCGGCCTCGGCGAACTGACCGGGCGTCGGATGCGTGGTGTCGAAGTTCCGTCCACCGTCCGACGGCAGGGCCCGCCAGTGGAGAACCGGCGACAGAGCCTCGATGCAGGCGGCGAGGAACCACGCGAGGCGACCGTGGGTGCGGGCCAGGGTGATCGCCAGCGCGGCCAGGACTTCGCGCAGGTGCGCCAGCCGCTCCAGGTCGGTGAGGGCTTCCTGGGCACCGGCGCGACCGACCGCCTCGTGGAGGCGGGTCGCCGTGGCGAGCGCCAGGTCCCGGTCGCCGGGTGTCAGGTCCCACACCTGCTCGCGGAGCTGCTGCTCCGCCTCTTCGATCAGCGCTCCGACCGCAGTCTGTACTCCCATGTCCTCACGATATTGCCACAACCCGCCCGACAACTCCCCGCCGTCTTCACACGCGAATGGTACGGCCCCCAAGAGGCCCGGCTCCTCGGGCGTACGGGCCCGTCGGGACCGCTCCTTCGGACCGGGCCGACGGGCCGGCCGTCTCCGGGGCCCCAGCCACCGGAGAGCGTCAGTGCTCGCAGAGGGAGAACTCGCGCTCGTAGAGCTGCTCGTTGTGTTCGTCCACGAAGAACTTGCGCTCCCGCATGAGCTGTTCGCGGAAGTCCTCGGCCTGTTCGAGCGTCATGGTCGAGGTGTCGGACCAGGGCTGCTGGGGAGGCACGTCGGAGGTCGAGACGATCGTCTCCGACGGATCGACCAGGAAGAACGCCAGGATCTTGCGATGGCCGGGGCGACTGGGATCCGCCAGGCGGAAGGAATCGACCCGGTGCTGCAGGACGTTCGGGAACGCCAGGCAGCGCCCCGCCGGGGTCGCGACCGACCCCAGCACCTGGTTCAGCGTGTCCTCGTTCTCCAGCCCGTAGACCTCGCGCACACCGTTGTCGTCGTTCTGCTCGTACTCCGGGTCGTCGAGCGCCGCCCGGAAACCGAGGCGGCTCTCGGTGATGTTCTCGCTGTCCCAGTAGAAGATGCCGGTGGAGACGATCCGCTCGTTCAGCATCCCCTCGACGTGCCAGGAACCGCCGGCGTACTCCGGCTTCTCCGGGGTGAGGTGCAGCGTGGCGAGCTTAACGATGACCTGGAGGCGGCGGCCGCGCAGGTCGACGCGGGCCGAGGCGTCGAGCGGCTCGGGCGCGGTGAAGGCGGGGGCGTCGGGGACCACCGGACTGCGGTTCTCCCACCAGTCGTCCATGGCCGTCTCCCAGGCCCGGACGGCCTCCCGGTAGGCGGCGTCGTCGCTGTGGGCGGAGGCGTCCGGGCGCTCCGGCTCGGAGTCGTACCACCCGTAGGGGTCGGCCTCGATCCGCGGGGGCCGCGGGTGGCGCAGATCGGTGAGGACGTTCTCCAGCAGCGGCCGGAAACGCGCGAAGACCTCCGGCAGGACGGAGAGCAGCGCACGGTGCTTCTCGGGATGGACGTTGTTGACGTACGAACGGAAGGTGGCCTCGCCGTCCGCACTGATGTCGACGTCGGTGGGCAGCCACTGGAACCTCTCCGAGAACTCGTACTTCGAGTAGTGGTTGGTCGGGTTCCGCCACGCCCGCTCGGGCCCCCCGCTCACCTCTCTGACGAGGCAGAACAGTGACGGGTGCACCAGATCCAGGACCTGCCCGCCGGATCCGGGATGCCAGTCCTTCTCCTCGTCCGGGACCTCTTCCAGCACCCGGACCGCCTCGCGCAGGCGGGACCTGAGCTCGTCGTCGACCAGGGTGTCCGACTGCCACACCCCGTCGACGCCGGACACCTCCATGCCGGTCCGCTCGTCCCGGAGCCCGGCGTAGTGCGCGAGCTCGTCGAGCACGTAGCGGACCTGCGCCTCGGTGAGTCCCTGGTCGAGCGCTTCCCGCGTCCATCTGGCGACGATCCCGGCGTCGTTCATCTTGTCGAACCATCCGGGCTTCTCGCGTATGTGCGCGCTACACCGGATCATCTGGCGTTCCCGCACCGTTCGGGGTGTCGCGAACGGCAGGGAGCGGGACGTGTGAAAGGGCAGCGGGAAGGCGGGCAGGCCGGACAACTCTTCTGATCCTCCAGGTCGGTGTGCGGTGGCCGGAAGGATACGTGAGCGCACCGACACCGCCGCCGTGGCCCCTGTGACGGCCGGCCCGGACGCCGGGCGGCCGGCGCGGTCCGCCGATCGGGTGCGGACGGTTTCGTACGGCACGGTTGACGGCCGCCGAGGCGGGCAGCCGGACTGTGAGACACGTACGGAACCGAACGAGGAGTCCCCGATGCAGAGCGCACCCGAGCCGGAACTGCCCGATCCCGTGCCGTCCGACCCCGACGCGGTGACGCCGGACCTGCCCGCCCCGGGACCGGAGGCACCCGACATACGGATCGCCCGGCCCGAGCAGC
Source organism: Streptomyces sp. (assembly GCF_031178505.1). Lineage (GTDB taxonomy): Bacteria > Actinomycetota > Actinomycetes > Streptomycetales > Streptomycetaceae > Streptomyces > Streptomyces gulbargensis. The sequence continues at coordinate 3,426 of NZ_JAPSIW010000733.1, forward strand.
CCCGGACCGAGGAGAGCGCCGACGGCGCGG
>NZ_JAPSIW010000102.1 GCF_031178505.1 Streptomyces sp.
GGAGCCCGGTGACCGGGGCGACCGGTTACAAGGTCTACCGGGACGGCACCCTCGCGGCGACCGTCGGCGGCACGTCGGCCACGGTGACGGGGCTCGCCGCCGACACGGCGTACCAGTTCCAGGTGGCTGCGGCCAACACGGCGGGCGAGTCGGCGAAGTCGGCCGCCGTGACGGCCCGGACGGGCAAGGCGACCGACCCCGGCCCCGGCCCGGCCGTGCCGAAGCACGCGCTGACCGGCTACTGGCAGAACTTCGACAACGGCGCGACCGTGCAGAAGCTCCGGGACGTCCAGGCGCAGTACGACATCATCGCCGTGTCCTTCGCGGACTCGACCGCCACGCCCGGACAGATCGTCTTCAACCTCGACCCGGCCGTCGGCTACGCCTCGGTCGCCGACTTCAAGGCCGACATCGCCGCGAAGAAGGCGGCGGGCAAGTCGGTGATCATCTCGGTCGGAGGCGAGAAGGGGAACGTCACCATCAACAGTGACGCCTCCGCGACCGCCTTCGCGAACAGCGCGTACGCGCTCATGCAGGAGTACGGCTTCAACGGGGTCGACATCGACCTGGAGCACGGCATCAACTCCACCTACCTCGTGAAGGCGCTGCGGCAGCTCTCCGCCAAGGCGGGCCCGTCGATGGTCCTGACGATGGCGCCGCAGACGATCGACATGCAGAGCACCGGCACGGAGTACTTCAAGACGGCGCTCGCCGTGAAGGACATCCTGACCGTGGTCAACATGCAGTACTACAACAGCGGTTCGATGCTGGGCTGCGACGGCAAGGTGTACAGCCAGGGCTCGGTGGACTTCCTCACCGCGCTCGCCTGCATCCAGCTCAAGGGCGGTCTCGACCCCTCGCAGGTCGGTCTGGGCGTGCCCGCCTCGACCCGGGGCGCGGGCAGCGGCTACGTCTCCCCGCAGATCGTCAAGAACGCGCTCGACTGCCTCACCCGGGGCACGGGCTGCGGCACCTTCAAGCCGGACCGGACGTGGCCGGGGCTGCGCGGCGCGATGACCTGGTCGACGAACTGGGACGCGACGGCCGGCAACGCCTGGTCGAACGCGGTGGGCCCGCACGTCCACGCCCTGCCGTAGCGGCCGCCTCAGGCCCGGTGGGCCAGGTAGTGCCCGAGCACGGGGCCCAGCTCCGCCAGCCACTGGTGGAGCCGGGCCCTGCGCCGTGCGTCGATCCGGCACTCGTACAGCATGCCGCCGGGGTGGCGGACCGCCACCATGAGGATGTGGCCGTGCGGACCGGGGGCGGCGTGCACGGCCGCGACGCCAGCCCAGGGGAAGTCCACGGTGCGGCCGCCGACCTCCAGGGACACACCCGCCGGGTCCACGATCACGGAGTTGCGCCGGTCGTGCGCCACGAACTCCGGCCCGCCGGCCGCCGGCGCCCCGTACGGGACCGGGGCCGGCATCCCGTACGGCGCGGGAGCCGGGCCGCCGTACGGAACCTGAGGTGCCCCGTACGGGACCTGCGGCGGAGCCCCGTACGGCGCGGGCGGCGGTATCGGGGGGCCGAAGCCGGCGGGCGTCGTCATGTCCTCAGTATGGCGATCCGGCCGTCCCGGCGATCACCAGGGCAGCTCCCGCACCTGCTGCACGCACAGCACCACGAACAGCAGGCCGGCCGCGCCCAGGACGCCGTTGCTCAGCCAGCCGTTGCGCCATTCGCGGGGGGTGCGCGAGGAGTTGAGGAGCCAGACCAGGGTGAGGGCCAGGAACGGCATGAAGAAGGCCCCGATCACGCCGTACACGATCACCAGGCCGAAGGGCTGGTCCAGGAACAGCAGGCTCATCGGCGGGAAGGTCAGCCACAGCAGGTAGGCCCGGAAGGGCAGCGACTTCTCGCGGACGCCGGCGGCGACCTTCTCGCCCGTGGCCGCGCCACCCTCGCGGAAGCGGGACACGAAGTCGGCGAACATCAGGCTCACGCCGTGCCAGACGCCGATGAGGGAGGTGATGGAGGTGGCGAAGAAGCCGATGAGGAACAGCTTGGAGGTGACGGTGCCGTATCTGTCCTCCAGGACGTTGCCGAGGTCGAGGAGTCCCTTGTCGCCCTTGGCGAGCGCGACCCCGGAGGAGTGGAGCAGTTCGGCGCCGACGAACAGCATGGCGACGACGAAGACGCCGGTGGTGATGTAGGCGACGCGGTTGTCCAGGCGCATCACCTTCATCCACGAGGTGTCCGTCCAGCCCTTGGCGTTGACCCAGTAGCCGTACGCGGCCAGTGTGATGGTGCCGCCGACGCCGCCGATCAGGCCGAGCGTGTAGATCAGCGAGCCGCCCGGCAGGACGGGGACGAGCCCGGCCAGTGCCTCGCCGAGGTGCGGGGTGACCCGGACGGCCAGGTAGACGGTGATGACGAACATGACGCCGACGAGGAGGGTCATCACCTTCTCGAAGACGGCGTACCGGTTGAACCAGACGAAGACCAGGCCGCCCACGCCGCACAGGACGGCCCACCACTTGAGGTCCATGACGCCCGGGAAGAGGGCCTGGAGGGGCAGGGCGCTGGAGGACATGGCGGCGGCGCCGTACACGAAGCCCCAGACGGCGACGTAGACGGCGAAGTAGACGGTGGTCCACGGGCCGAGGCTGCGCCAGCCGTCGAAGAGGGTGCGGCCGGTGGCCAGGTGCCAGCGGCCGGCGGCCTCCGCGAGGGAGATCTTCACGAGGCAGCCGACGACGGCCGCCCAGAGGAGTGTGTAGCCGAATTTGCTGCCGGCGATGAGCGTGGCCACGAGGTCGCCGGCGCCGACGCCGGTCGCGGCCACGACGATGCCGGGTCCGATGTACCGCCAGCTCGCCTTGCGGAACCGGGGGCCGTCCGTGCCCTCGGTCCCCTCCCGCCGTGCGGTGTCCGTCATGGTTGCCCGCCCTTCGCTCGTCGTTGTGACGCATGTGACGTCAGGTCACCCAAGCGTGGCGTGGGGTGATCGGGCAAGGGGTCCGGCGCGGCGCGGCACGATCGGTCGCGTCCGGCCGGGACACCGGGGCGTGACCGGAACGGGTTATTGACGCGCTCATGCCACGCCTGGACGATGCAGGCACGGGGTCACCCGCCCCGCACCCCCCACGGCAGGAGTCGACATGCGCTCGCGCTCGCGTCCCCGCACCGGCACACCCACCCGCCCGCACGGCAGAAGGACCGCCACCCTCGCGGCCCTCGTGGCGCTCGCCCTGGCGGCGCCCCTCTCCGCCCTCTCGTCCCCGGCCGGCGCGGGCCCGGCCCCGACCGCCGCCTCCGGCACCTTCGAGGAGGTGATCCGGCAGTACGAGATCCACGGCCCGTCCACCCCCGCCGAGCGCACCGCGCTCGCCGCCTCCGGTGTCTCCGTCGACGAGGCCGACGACCACTCGGTCGTGGTCAGCGCCAACGCCGAACAGCTGCGCAAACTGCGGGCGCTGGGCCACGAGCCCGTCGCCCTCCCCGGCCCGCCGCAGCGCGGCACCGCCGCGCGGAGCGCCGCCGGACCGCTCGACTTCCCCTCCGCCGACGCGAAGTACCACAACTACGCGGAGATGAACGCGGAGATCGACCAGCGGCTGGCCGCCCACCCCTCCATCATGAGCAAGCGGGTCATCGGCAAGTCGTACCAGGGCCGCGACATCGTCGCGATCAAGATCAGCGACAACGTCGCCACCGACGAGAACGAGCCCGAGGTCCTCTTCACCCACCACCAGCACGCCCGTGAGCACCTCACCGTCGAGATGGCGCTCTACCTGCTGAGGGAGCTCGGCGCCGGGTACGGCACGGACAGCAGGATCACCAACGCCGTCAACGGCCGCGAGATCTGGATCGTCCCCGACCTCAACCCGGACGGCGGCGAGTACGACATCGCCTCCGGCTCGTACCGCAGCTGGCGCAAGAACCGCCAGCCGAACTCCGGCTCCACGTACATCGGTACGGACATGAACCGGAACTGGGACTACAAGTGGGGCTGCTGCGGCGGCTCCTCCACCTCCAAGAGCTCGGAGACCTACCGGGGCGCGGCCCCCGAGTCGGCCCCCGAGGTGAAGGTCGTCGCGGACTTCGTGCGCTCCCGGGTGATCGGCGGCAAGCAGCAGATCAGGGCGGGCATCGACTTCCACACGTACAGCGAGCTGGTGCTGTGGCCGTTCGGGTACACGACGGCGGACACGGCCCCCGGCATGACGCAGGACGACCGGAACGCCTTCGCGGCCGTCGGCGGCAAGATGGCGGCGAGCAACGGCTACACGGCCGAGCAGTCCAGCGACCTGTACATCACGGACGGTTCGATCGACGACTACCTGTGGGGCGCCCACAAGATCTTCGGCTACACCTTCGAGATGTACCCGGCCTCGTCCTGGGAGGGCGGCTTCTACCCGCCCGACGAGGTGATCGAGCGCGAGACCTCCCGCAACCGTGACGCGGTGCTCCAGCTCCTGGAGAACGCGGACTGCATGTACCGCTCGATCGGCAAGCAGGCGCAGTACTGCACGAGCTGACCGGCACGGTACGGCGCACGGGCGCCCCGGCCTCCTCGGCCGGGGCGCCTCCGTACGGCTGCGGCCGGGCGGCCCGGCACGGGCGGCGGGGTCAGACCAGCAGGCTGAGCAGGGCCGCCGCCGCGAACCCGGCGAGGGACAGCACCGACTCCAGGACCGTCCAGGACTTGAGGGTGTCCCGCTCCGAGATGCCGAAGTACTTCGAGACGATCCAGAAGCCGCCGTCGTTGACGTGCGAGGCGAAGATGGAACCGGCCGAGATCGCCATGATGACCAGGGCGAGGAAGGCCTGCGAGTGCCCGCCGCCCTCGACCAGCGGCAGGACGATGCCGGCCGTGGTGACGATGGCGACCGTGGCCGAGCCCTGGGCGACGCGCAGCACCAGGGAGATCAGGTAGGCGAGCACGATCACCGGCAGGCCGACGTCCCGGAAGGTGTCGGAGAGCGCCTGGGCGACCCCGCTGGCCTTGAGGACGGCGCCGAAGACACCGCCCGCGCCGACCACGAGCAGGATGTTGCCGACCGGCTTCAGGGACGAGGTGGACACCTGCTCCAGGGAGGCGCGGGACCAGCCGCGCCGGACGCCGAGCAGCCAGTACGCCAGGACCAGCGCGATCGTCAGGGCCACGAAGGGGTTGCCGAAGAACTCGACCACCGAGCGGAGCGTGGACGGGTCGAGGGCGACGGAGGAGAAGGTCGCGGCGAGGATCAGGACGAGCGGCGTGCCGATGACCAGGAGGACCGTGGAGAGTCCGACGGGGGCCTCGCCGGTCGCGCGGCGCTCGGCCGCCGCCTTCGCCCTGGCGTCCTCGGCGGCCTCCAGCATGTCCTGCGGGACCTCCACGAAGACGCGCTTGCCGATCCAGGCGGCGTAGCCCCAGGCGGCGAGGACGGCCGGGACACCGACCAGGACGCCCATGAGGACGACCCAGCCGAGTGAGACGTGCAGCAGACCGGCGGCGGCGACCGGGCCGGGGTGCGGCGGCAGGAACGCGTGGGTCATCGACAGGCCGGCCAGCAGCGGCATCGCGTACAGGAGGACCGACTTCCCGGACCGCTTGGCGGCGGCGTGGACGAGGGGCGCGAGGACGAAGATGCCGACGTCGAAGAAGACGGGGATGCCGAAGAGCAGGCCGGTGAGGCCCATGGCGAGCGGGGCGCGCCGCTCGCCGAAGAGGCCGAGGAGCCGGGAGGAGAGCACCTCGGCGCCGCCGGAGACCTCGAGTATCGCGCCGAGCATGGTGCCGAGGCCGATGATGATGGCGACATGGCCGAGGATGCCGCCCATGCCGCTCTCGACGACGGAGCCGACGGCGGACTTCTGGACGGTGCCGAAGAGTTCGGTGACGGAGAGCCCGGCGGCGAGGCCGACGGTGACGGAGACGGCGAGCAGCGCGACGAACGGCTGGAGCCGGATCCTGATGATGAGGAACAGCAGGAGCGCGATGCCGAGCGCGGCGACGGTCAGCAGGCCCGCGGTGCCGGGGACGAGGAGCAGCAGACCGCCGGTGTGGGGCGGCGGGGCGGTGGGAGGCATGGCAGGGGGACCTCGTTCAGGGTAGGGGGGAGCGCGGCACGGCGTCCGGGGGTCGGACGCCGTGCCGTGGAGCGGCGGGTGCGGGGGGATCAGTTCGGTCTCGGTTCGGTCGTCGGGCCCGGGGACGGGGCGGGGTCGCTGCCCGGGGTCAGCTCAGGACCGCGAGCGCGGCGATCTCGCCGGGGATCAGTTCGGCCTCGGTCCGGTCGTCGGGCCCGGTGGCGGGGCGGGGTCGCTGCCCGGGGTCAGCTCAGGACCGCGAGCGCGTCGATCTCGATGAGGAGGCCCTTGGGGAGGCCCACGTACACGGTGGTGCGGGCGGCGGCGGGCTCCTTGAGGCCCTGCTCCTCGAAGTACTGGTTGTAGATCTCGTTCATCTCGGCGAAGTGGTCCACGTCCGTGAGGTAGACGCGCATCATCATCACGTCGTCCCAGGTGGCGCCGCCCTCCTCCAGGATCGCCTTGACGTTGGCGAAGGTCTGGAGGGTCTGCTCGCGCAGGGTCGGGCCGGCCGGCGTCGGCGGCTGTCCCCCGACGGCGGGGAGGAAGCCGACCTGGCCGGCGACCTGGAGGATGTTGCCCTTGCGGACGCCGTGGGAGAACTTCGCGGGCGGGGTGGTGTGGGTGGCCGGGGTGAGGGCGGTCTTCTCGGTCATGTGCGGTCCTTGCCTGAGTAGTCGCGGCTGATGGCGTCGGCGGTGCGGCGCACCAGCGGGAGCAGGGTGAGGAGTTCCTCGGCCGTGACGACGACGTTGGGCGCCGAGACCGACATGGCGGCGGCGACCCGGCCGTCCGCGCCCCGCACGGGGGCGCCGACACAGTTGATGGACTCCTCGTGGCCGCCGAGGTCGGTGGCCCAGCCCTGTTCGCGTACGGTCGCCAGCTCCTTGAGGAAGGCGGCGGCGTCGGGGGTCGAACGGGGCGTGTACGGGGGGTAGTCGAGCTTGGCGGCGAGGGCGCGCCGCTCCGGCTCGGGCAGGTCGGCGAGGAGCAGCTTGGCCACGGCGGCGACGGTGATCGCGACGGGCTTGCCGATGCGCGAGTACATCCGGACCGGGTAGCGGCTCTCGACCTTGTCGATGTAGAGGACCTCGCCCTCCTCGTACACGGCGAGGTGCACGGTGTGCCCGATCTCCTCGTTGAGGGCGACGAGGTGGGGGTGGGCGATCTCGCGGATGTCGAGGTTCTCGACGGCTTCCTGCGCGAGGGCGAAGAGACGGGCGCCGAGGCGGTAGCGCTGGTCCTGCTGGCGGTAGACGAGGCCGTGCTCGTGGAGGGTGCGCAGGAGCCTGAGGGCGGTGGACTTGTGGACGCCGAGGCGCTCGGCGACCTGCCCGAGGTCGGCGGGGCCCTGCGCGAGCAGCGGCAGGATGCTGAGCGCGCGGTCGACGGTCTGGCTCATGGCGTACGTACCTCCTGGTCCTCCCCCGTCCAGCCGGGGCCGAGGTGAAGTGTCCCCCAGGCGGTCTCGTCGAGTGCGGCGAGCCGGTCGGCGCGCTCGCGGCGGGGAGGTGCGGCGAGGTCGCCGGGCACGGTGAGGGCGGCAGCGGCCATGAGGTGTCCGTGCCGCAGCCGGGCGGTGAGCCCGAGCCCCCGCAGTCCGGCGGAAAGGAATCCGGCGGCGAAGGCGTCCCCGGCGCCGACGTGCGCGACCACGTCGACGCGGGGCGCGGGGACGGTGACGACGGTGTCGGGGCGCGGGTCGCGGCCGGCGGGCGGCAGGAGGCCCGTCGCGGGGCCGGGACGCTCCTCCCGCGCGTACGCCACCGCGTCCCGGGCCCCGCGCTTGACGACCAGGACGGACGGTTCGGGGAGGGCCGCGCGGAGGGCGGCGGGATCGCCGAGGCCCCAGAGGGTCTCGGCCTCGTCGGCGCCGACGAGCACGAGGTCGGCGCCCCGGGCGAGTTCGCGCAGGACGGCGGGGGCCGAGCCGTCGCGCCAGAGCCCGGGGCGGTGGTTGACGTCGAAGGAGACGAGGGGCCGCCCGGGGCGCGGCGCGGTGAGCGCCCGCATGAGGGCGAGGCAGTCCGCGGAGAGGGCGGCGGTGATGCCGGAGAGGTGCAGGACGCGCCCCCGGTCGGTGAAGCGGTGCGGCACGGTCGAGGGCGACATCGCGGAGGCGGCGGAGCCGGCCCGGTAGTAGACGACCTCGTGCCCCTCCTCGGCCCGGTCGCCGGCCGTGCGGAAGTAGACGCCGGTCGGCCGGTGGGGGTCGCGCCGGACGGCGGTGACGTCGACGCCGTGGGCGGTGAGGGTCTCGACGAGGTGGTCTCCGAAGCCGTCGTGCCCGACCCGCCCGACCCACGCGGCCCGGTGGCCGGCCGCGGCGAGGGCGCAGGCGACGTTGGACTCGGCCCCGCCGATGGCGCGGGTGAAGGAGGGGACGTCGGCGAGGCGGCCCGGGCGGCCGGGCAGGAAGGTGACCATGGACTCGCCGAGGCAGACGACGTCGGCGCCGGGGAGTCCGGGCCCGGCGGTCTCGTCCACGGGCGGGTTCGCGGTCACTCTCGCTCCTGGTGGTCGTGCGGCCCCGGGGGGCGGCGGCGGCCGGATCCATTGACCGGCCGTTGGCCCGGATGTTAGACAGCGGTAAGCGATATGCGCAATGGGTGTTGCAGTATGTGCAACACAGGAGGAGGAGTCATGCCCGACCTGGCGAGCGAGCGCGTCGACCACCGATTCAAGGGGCTGCCCCCGGACGCCGAGGGCCTCACCGTCGGCGAGCTGGCGGCGCAGCGCCGCGACCTCTTCACCGGCGGCTTCACCACCCCCGTCCTCGCGCTCTCCGCCGAGTCCGTCGAGCACAACCTCCGCCTCCTGAAGGAGTACGCGGAGCGCCACGGTCTGGCCTTCGCCCCGCACGGCAAGACCTCCATGGCCCCGCGGCTGTTCGAGCGCCAGCTGGAGCACGGCGCCTGGGGCATCACCGCCGCCGTCCCCCACCAGGCCCGCGTCTACCGCGCCCACGGCATCGCGCGGATCTTCCTCGCCAACGAGCTGGTCGACGCCGCCGCCCTGCGCTGGCTCGCCGCCGAGCTGGACGCCGACCCCGGCTTCCGCTTCGTCTGCTACGTCGACTCGGTGCGCGGCGCCGAGCTGATGGACGAGGCCCTGCGGGCGGCCGGGGCGTCCCGCCCCGTGGACGTCGTGGTCGAGCTGGGCGCGGGCGAGGGGGCCCGCACCGGAGTGCGTACGGAGGCGGAGTGCGCGGCCGTGGCCGACGCGGTCGCGACGGCCGGCACGCTGCGTCTCGTGGGGGTCGCCGGGTACGAGGGCGAGGTGCCTGCGGCCGACCCGGAGCGGGTCCGCGCCTGGCTGCGCCGGCTGACCGCGCTGGCCGCCGACTTCGACAAGGCGGGCCGCTTCGACCCGTCCGCGGGCGAGATCGTGGTGAGCGCGGGCGGCAGCGCCTGGTTCGACACGGTCGCGGAGGTCTTCGCCGAGATCCCGGACCTCTCGCTGCCGGTCCTGAAGCTGCTGCGCTCCGGCGCGTACGTCTCGCACGACGACGGCCACTACCGCACGCTCACCCCCTTCAACCGGGTCCCGGCGGAAGGCGCGCTGCGGCCGGCGTTCCGCCTCTGGTCGCAGGTCGTCTCCCGGCCCACGCCCGAGCAGGCCTTCACCAACGCGGGGAAGCGGGACGCGGCGTACGACCTCCACCTGCCCGAGGCGCAGGTGGTCCGGGACGCCCGCACCGGCGCGGTCCGCCCGGCCGAGGGCATCGAGGTGACGGGCCTGTCGGACCAGCACGCCTGGCTGCGCACCGCCCCGGGGGCGGACCTGGAGGTCGGGGACTGGGTGGGGATGGGCCTGTCCCACCCCTGCACCTCCTTCGACAAGTGGCAGCTCATCCCGCTGGTCGAGGCGGACGGCACGGTCGTCGACTACCTCCGCACGTTCTTCTAGGGGGCCCGCGATGGATCTCGTCATCCGCGACGCCGAGGTGATCGACGGCAGCGGCGGCCCGTCCTACCGGGCCGACGTGGCGATCGACCGCGGCCGGATCGCCGCCGTCGTGCGGGAGGGCGCGGCGGCCGGCTGCCAGCGCCCCACCGGCCGCCGCGTCCTCGACGCCGAAGGCCTCGCCCTCTCCCCCGGCTTCATCGACATGCACGCCCACAGCGACCTCGCGCTGCTGCGCGACCCGGACCACAGCGCGAAGGCCGCGCAGGGCGTGACCCTGGAGGTGCTGGGCCAGGACGGGCTGTCGTACGCCCCCGCCGACGACCGCACCCTGGCGGAGGTCCGCCGGGCGATCACGGGCTGGAACGGCGACGGCTCCGACCTGGACCTCGACTGGCGGACGGTCGGGGAGTACCTGGACCGGCTCGACCGGGGCATCGCCGTCAACGCCGCCTACCTCGTCCCGCAGGGCACGGTCCGGATGTACGCCATGGGCTGGGAGGACCGACCGGCGACGGAGGCCGATCTGGACCGGATGCGGCAGCTGGTCGCCGAGGGTCTGGAGCAGGGCGCGGTCGGCATGTCCTCCGGGCTCACCTACACCCCCGGCATGTACGCCCCCGACGCCGAGCTCACCGAGCTGTGCCGGGTGGTGGCGCGGTACGGCGGCTACTACTGCCCGCACCACCGCTCGTACGGGGCGGGGGCACTGCGCGCGTACGAGGAGATGGTGGCGCTCACCCGGGAGGCGGGCTGCGCGCTCCACCTGGCCCACGCCACCATGAACTTCGGGGTCAACAAGGGCCGGGCCCCGGAGCTGCTCGCCCTCCTGGACCGGGCGCTGGACGACGGCTCCGACATCAGCCTCGACACGTATCCGTACACGCCCGGCTGCACGACCCTGCTCGCGCTGCTGCCGTCCTGGGCGCAGGAGGGCGGCCCCGAGGCGGTCCTCGCCCGGCTGGCCGACGCGGGGACGGCGGAGCGCATCCGGTACGACCTGGAGGTGACGGGGTCGGACGGCTGCCACGGGGTGCCTGTGGAGTGGGACACCATCGAGATCTCGGGGGTGTCGGAGCCGGGGCTCGGGGCGTACGTGGGGCGGCGCGTCGACGGCTGGGACACCGCCCGCCGGCTCCTGACGGCCGACCGGCTGGGGACGACGATCCTCCAGCACGTGGGCCACGAGGAGAACGTGCGGGCGATCATGCGGCACCGGGTCCACACCGGCGGCTCGGACGGCATCCTGCAGGGCGCGAAGCCGCACCCGCGCGCGTACGGCACGTTCCCCGAGTACCTCGGCCGGTACGTGCGCGACCTCGGCGTGCTCACCCTGGAGGAGTGCGTCGCCCATCTGACCTCCCGCCCGGCGGCCCGGCTGCGGCTGCCGGACCGGGGCCGGGTGAAGGAGGGGTACGTGGCGGACCTGGTCCTCTTCGACCCGGCGACGGTCGCGGCGGGCTCCACCTACGCGAACCCGCGCGCCCTGCCGGTGGGCATCCCGCACGTCCTGATCGACGGCCGCTTCGTCATCGAGGACGGCCGCCGGACGGACGTCCTCGCGGGCCGCGCGATCCGCCGTACGCCGGTGTCCTAGGCGGTGAGCCGGCTCCGGACCCAGGCCGGGTCGGGGTTGACGTGGGCCCGGCCGGCCACGACGACCGTCGGGACGGTCTCGTCGCCGCCGGCGGCCTCGCGCACCGCGGCCGCCGCCTCCGGGTCGCGCCAGATGTCGACCCAGTGCGCGCGGCGGGCGCGGAAGCCGAGCCGCGTGCGCAGGCGCAGGCAGTACGCGCAGCCCGGCCGCCAGTAGACGATCGGGCGCCCGTCGGCCTCGGCGAGGCGGCGGGCCTCCGCCGCGCCGGTCGACCGCGGGAAGACCAGCGGCGAGACGGCCGCCGCGAGCAGGGCGAAGATCAGCAGCGAGGCGAGGGCGCCGCCGGGGCCGCCCTGCGCGGCCCGGACCGCCGTGAGGGCGCCACCGAGGGCGAACACCAGGAGCGGCAGGGTCCAGCGACGTCGCGTCATGGCCCGGAGGCTACCGCCCCGCGTCCACCGGGCTCGCGCCCTCCGCCGCGTCCCGGGTGGACGGCCACGGGTCGCGCCGGAGCCACAGGAGGCCGAGCGCCAGGACGAGCCCGGCCGCGACGAAGCCGTACCAGGGGGTGCGGCCGTCCGGCTGGGTCTCGTACACGAGCGCCGCCGAGAGGACGGCGAGCACCTGCCCGGCCCGGCCGCGCCAGGCGGCGGCCGCGACGACGGCCGTCCCCCACAGCAGGTACCAGGGCTGCACCATCGGCGAGAGCGCGACGAGGGCGACGAGCGCGAGCCCGAGGCCGAGGACCGGATCGGTACGGCCCCGGTGGGCGCGCCACGCCAGGACGGCGATCACCGCCACGGCGGCGAGCAGCCCCGCCTGCTGCACGGCGGTCTTGACCGGCCCCGGGTCGTCGGCGACCAGCGTCCCGAGGGCCAGGCCGAGGTCGCTGGTGAGCGAGAGCGGGGTGTGGATCGCGCCGGCGACGGACTGCGTGCCCAGCCAGCCGAAGCCGGTGCCGGCGAGGAGGCTCGCCCCGGCCGCGACGGCCCCGGCGATCGCCCCGGGCAGCAGGAGCCCCTTCGCGAGGCCCCGGGCCCCGCCTCCGGCCCGGCGGGCGACGAGCACCCCGACGAAGAGGAGGGCGACGGCGGCCGGGGACTTCACCATCACGGCGCAGCCGACGAGGACGCTGCCCCACACCCACCGGCCGCGCACGGCGAGCAGGACACCGGCCAGCATGAGTCCGGCCATCAGGCCGTCGTTGTGGACGCCGCCGACGACGTGGACGAGGACGAGCGGATTGAGCACGGCCAGCCACAGGGCCCCGTCCGCGTGGTCGAGGCCGCGCACGGCCCACGCGAGGAGGGCGACCGCAGCCACCGCGCCCAGCCGGAACAGCAGCACGGCCGGCACGACGGCGCCGCCGGTCAGCCGCACGACCGCCTCGGCGACCAGCAGGAAGACCGGGCCGTACGGGGCGGGGGTGTCGGTCCAGTTGCCGCCGACGCTCGCCGCCGCGTCCGCGCCGAGATCCCCCGGCCGGAGGACGGAGGGCCCGGCGCCGTACACGTCGTGGCCTTCCAGGACCATGGCGCCCTGGGCGATGTAGCTGTAGACGTCGGCGCTGTGCAGGGGCGGGGCGACGAGCAGCGGCGCGGCCCAGCAGGCCAGGGTCACCAGGGCCCCGTCCCGCGCCCCGCGCGTGCGGAGGACGCCGTACCGCCACCAGGCGAGGACGAGCAGGGTGAGCCCGAGGGCGCAGAGCACCGCCCCGAAGGTTCCGGCCCCGCCGCCGCGCGGCGCCCACAGGTCTCCGCCGCCGCGCACGGGCAGCGCGCCCGCCGCGTATCCGCCGACCGTGACGCCGAGGGACCCGGCCGCACCCAGCCACCGGCACCCGGCGGCACTCAAAGCCCACATGACGGGCCAACCTACCCGCCGCCCGGCCCCGGGCCCGCGCCCGTCGCCGGGGCGGGGCCCCGCCGGCCCCGTGCGCAGCGCCGCGTCCGGTCACCGGGGGCGCTTCGTCAAGCCCCTCCCCCGGCCGGGGTGACCGGGTCCGTCCGTGGACTCCGGGTCCGCCGTCCCCGC